>VBLA01000590.1 GCA_005879245.1 Deltaproteobacteria bacterium | reverse complement strand
CGAGATCAAGGACGAGGAGAATCGCGTCGCGCTCACGCCGAGTGGTGCCGGCGCATTCGTGGCCCACGGGCACGAGGTGCTGGTCGAGCGTGGCGCGGGCATCGGCTCGCGGCTCCCTGACACGCTCTACCGCGACGCCGGCGCCACGCTCGCCGACGCGCAGACGGTGTGGGCGCGCGCCGATCTCGTCCTCAAGGTGAAGGAGCCGCTGCCGAGCGAGTACCGTCATTTCCGGCCGGGCCTCCTGCTCTTCACCTATCTGCATCTCGCCGCCAACCCCGAGCTCACGCGGATCCTGCTCGATCGGCGCGTGCGCGCGCTCGCCTACGAGACGTTGCAGCTGGACGATCTGTCACTCCCGCTCCTCGCGCCCATGAGCGAGATTGCCGGGCGGCTCGCCATCCAGGTCGGCGCGTGGTGCCTGCAAGCGCAGAACGGCGGCCGCGGTGTGCTGCTCTCGGGGGCCTCTGGCGTGCGTCCCGCCAAGGTGGTCATCCTCGGAGCCGGCATCGCCGGGACGAACGCCTGCCAGATGGCGACCGGCATCGGTGCACACGTGTCGATTCTCGACGTGAACCCCGCCAAGCTGCGCTACGTGCACGACATCCTCGGCGGGCACGTGACGACGGTCATGTCGAACCGTGCCAACATCGAGGAGGAGGTGACGGCGGCGGACCTGACGGTCGGGACGGTCCTGATTCCCGGCGCACGAGCGCCACGTCTCCTCCCTCGCGACCTGGTGGGTGCGATGCGCCCCGGCGCAGCGCTGGTCGACCTCTCGATCGACCAAGGCGGCTGCGCCGACACGTCGCGACCGACGACCCACGCAGACCCGACGTACCTCGAGGAGGGGGTGGTTCACTACGCGGTCACCAACATGCCGGGCATCCGGTCACGTCACCCATCCGGCGGTGGCGGAAGCGCTGGGGATGACGGCGGCGCCGGCCGAAGACATCATCTAGCTCATCGCCGCGCACGTCAGCGCAGGAGCTGGAGACCGAGCTCGCGGAGCTGTGCGGGGTCGACGGGGGTGGGGGCTTCCGTCAGCGGGCAGACCGCGCGCTGGGTCTTCGGGAACGCGATCACCTTCCGGATCGAGTCCGCGCCCGCCAGCAGCATGACCAGCCGGTCCAGCCCGAAGGCGATGCCCCCGTGAGGGGGCGCGCCGAAGGCGAGGGCCTCGAGCAAGAAGCCGAAGCGCTCGTGCGCTTCCTGTTCCGACATGCCGAGGAGGGCAAGCACGCGCGTCTGGAGGTCGGGACGGTGGATTCGGATGCTCCCCCCGCCCAGCTCGATCCCGTTCACCACGAGGTCGTACGCCTGTGATCGTATCGCGAGCGGCTCGCGTTCGAGGCGATCGATGTCCTCGTCCCGCGGCGCCGTGAAGGGATGATGGATGGCGGCGTAGCGGCCGCTCTCGGGATCCCGCTCGAGGAGGGGGAAGTCCACGACCCACGTGAAGCGGTCTTCCCCCTGCGCGACCCGGCCGAGCCGCTCACCGAGCTGCAGCCGGAGGCGCGAGAGGATGCTCGCCGCCAGGGCTTCAGGCTCGGCCAGGAGGATGAGGAGATGACCTTCCTTGAGCCCCGCGGCGGAGGTGAGACGCTCGCGCTCGGTGTCGCTCAGGAACTTCGCCACCGGCGATTGCCAGCCGTCGGCGCCGACGCGGATCCAGCTGAGGCCCCGCGCACCTTCGGCGGTGGCGAACCCCACGAGCTCGTCGAGCTCGCGGCGAGAGAGCACGCCGCCCGCCCCCGGAACCGGGAGTCCGCGCACTCGACTGCCGGCCGCGAGCGCTTCCGCGAAGACGCGAAAACCCGTCCCGGCGAAGCAGGCCGAGAAGTCTCCCAGCTCCAGCGCGACGCGGAGATCCGGCCGATCCGTCCCGTACCGGAGCATGGCGTCTTGGTACGACAACACGGGAACGGGACGCGGGGTGGGACGTCCGCGCACGGCCGTGAAGATGTCCGCGATGATCGGCTCTACGGTCCCCATCACGTCGGCCGGTGTCACGAAGGACATCTCGAGGTCGATCTGCGTGAATTCGGGCTGTCGATCGGCGCGCAGGTCCTCGTCCCGCCCCTCGCTGCACCCGGCTAGGCACCAGGTAGTCGCGCGCGCCCTCCGGCGTGGAGCGGGTGAGAATCGGCGTTTCCACCTCGATGAACCCGGCATCTTCCAGACGCGCCCGCACCATGCGGGTGACCTCGTGGCGGAGGCGAAGGCGCTGCTGCATGGCGGGACGACGGAGATCGAGGTAGCGATAGCGCAGACGGTTCGCCTCGTTCACCTCGGCCGCATCATCGACGGGAAACGGAACCGGGCGCGCCGCGTTGAGCACGCGGAGCGCCGTCGCGACCACCTCGATGGCGCCGGTCGGCAGCTCGGGGTTGGCCGTGTCGGGGGGACGTGCCTGGACGAGTCCTCGCACGGCGACGACGAACTCGTGGCGCAGCTCGCCGGCCCGGGCGTGCGTGGAGGCATTCTCGCGCGGGTTGCACACCACCTGCACGAGTCCCGCATGATCGCGCAGGTCGATGAAGAGCAGTCCCCCGTGGTCGCGGACCCCGTGCACCCATCCGCAGAGCGTGACGGTCCGACCCACGTCTTCCGCACGCAGCCGGCCGCCGAGGTCGCTCCGGCGCCATTCGCCCAGCGGCTCGATGGGC
>VBLA01000184.1 GCA_005879245.1 Deltaproteobacteria bacterium | reverse complement strand
TTCCTCGGCCAGGCGCCGTTGATCTTCGGGCGTCAGGATCTTGCCGATGACGGCGGCGGTGGTCCTCACGACCAGGCGGCCCACTTCGCGTCGGAGCTCGGCCATCATCCGCGTGTGCTCCTGCGCCGCGGCGTCACGAGCCTTGAGGACGAGCTGCTCGGCGGCCGCCCGCGCCCGTTGCGTTTCCTGTTCCGTCACGCGCCTGGCTATGCCGCGGGCTTCCTCGATGAGCCGGGTCGCCTCGGCCTGGGCCACCGTCATCGCTTCCTTACGCTGGGTCTCGATCGCGGCGAGCGCGGCGTTGATCTTCTCGGTGTTGGCCAGACCTTGCGCGATTTGCTGGCGCCGCTCCTCGAGCATCCGCAGCACGGGCTTGTACGCGAGCCAGTAGAGCAGTGCGCACACTATCGAGAAGCTGATCACCTGGGCTGACAGATGAGACCAGTCCACGCCGAAGGTTCGGGCGATCTCTTCCACCTGACCGCCGCCGCTCGACTGGACCATCAACGAGAAAGTATTCATGGCCGCACACTCGAGTGGTACGGGCGCCTCGCCACCATGGCTCCGCGCCCGGCTCGTCTCCTACCTCACGAGGAATAGGGTGTAGAACACGATCGCTTCGGCGAACGCGATGGCCAGGATCGACTGGACCATCACCGGCGTCGCGGCGCCGGGATTGCGTCCCACTGCTTCCGAAGCTTTCGCACCGATGAAGCCAACCGCGAAGGCAGCGCCAATGGCCGCGAGACCGACGTGCAGGTTGCCGCCCATGTGCTTCTTACCCCTTTCTTGTTGCCCACCGCTTCCACGGTTGGTGCGGTCGAGCGTCTCTCGAATCAATCGGGCACGGTCGCATGTGCTTGCTCGTGATGCTGGCAAATCAACAGCGTGAAGACCGCGGTCAGCAACATGAAGACCAGCGCCTGCACCAGACCGACCAGCAGCTCCAGGAGGTAGAACGGGATCTGTACGAGCCAGCCGATGTGCGGAACCCTGGCCATGGTCTCCAGCATCGTCTCACCGGCAAAGATGTTGCCGTAGAGACGGAAGCTCAGTGAGACGGGCCGGTACAGGATCGAGACGATCTCCAGGCAGCCGGCCGCGAAGAACACGACGATCATGAGGATCTTCAAAGCGCCTCCCCTCTCGCCTTTCGGCAAGAAGAGCCCTTTGAGAAATCCGATCGGTCCGATTTCCTGGAGCCCCCAGACGATCCAGCAGCCGAAGAAGACGAGTGCCATTGCCAGCGTCATGTTCACGTCCGGGAATCAGACCGACCCAGTTCGCGGCGAGAATGAAGATGAAGATGCTGGCGAAGAACCAGAACGTCCGGTCAACCAGGTGCCGGCCAATGATGCCTTCCAGGAAACGGTAGAGGGCCTCGATGAGGAATTCCAGGAAATTCTGCGATCCGTCGGGCACTTTCTTCATGGTCCGGGTGGCGATCTGGGCAAAGAGGATGAGGCCGACGGCGACGATCCACATGAGGACCATGGAGTTGGTGATCGGGAACCCGAGCGGGCGGGCGATCTCGACGGCCTTCTGCGACAGGCCATGCTCCTCCGGCGCCGCGAAGGCGACGGCGTCGAGGGCAAAGAAGATGGCGGCAAGCGCGGGTCCCACGCTGATCTCCCGTATGGAAACTCACTACACTCCGGAGTCACCACCCTCTCTGGAGCTCCGGTGTGGAATTCTGGCAATTCGGTCGTACTCTTACCGACCCGCCCTAGCCCTGTCTTGCCACTTCGCGCCAACAAGCCGGGTGGCCCGAACGGTTGCTCGCCGAGGGCACGCCCCTCCCCGGTCGGCCGCACCCCAGCAGCCGTAGCAGGTGGCGCATGACGGCCGGAGAGGCCGAGGCGCGCTGTGACCGTGGGGCTTCCCGAAGCCCTTCGCCTCGCCCTCCCTGCGGGCGCCGGAGCGCTCCTGACCCGGCCGCGTGACGAGGGAGATGATGCACCGCGGCGCCCGTCACACCCGGCCACACCGAGCGTGCGGGGCGATCGCCCGCCCTGGCGTCCGCTTCTTCTGCGAGAGACCCTGACCGTCACGATGTCCGCCGGCCGCAGCGGTCCGCCCGTCGCTCGAGACCCCTCCCAGCGCGGTGTGCTGACGGGTTTCCGGGAGAGCCGTGCGTCCCCCGGGGTGTCACGGAGGTGCGTAAACGCTTCGCGATCCCTAAGCCGTCCGGCACGCCGTTCCCTGACAAGCCGGAGCTGCAGCGTCGTCGGGTTCTCTCGCCGGAGAATCGTCAGAATCCACCGATGGAACCGTTCCCGCTCCTCCGGCGTGGTCAGCTCCAGGAAGAGCGGCCCGTCGAGCTCCTGGCCGATCTGCTGAAGGGCCGCTTCATCCGACGGCGCGCGGTCGAGAGGGTCGTGCCCTGCCACCGGTCGAAGGGAAGTATCCGTTGGCCACCGCGGAGCCCGCCAGCTCGTTCGCGTCGCCCTCGGCGTTGTCCAGCAGGCCGCCGAAGAGCGTCACGCCGGCGCCCAGGTGCTGGGTGAAGGTGAGCGCGGTGACCGCCAGCGCTTCCTGATCGAAGCGGTCGACCACGTTGGGAAAGAGCGCGTCGTTGTCGACCGCGGACACGCTGCCGGCGCGCTGCAGCACCGAGCGCCCGGCGCGTCCTTCAACCCGCAGGTCGAAACGGCCGCCCTCCCACATCCCGGCCTTGCCGGTGTCCAGCTCGAGCGTCAGATCGCCGGAGGCGGTGTTCCCGGTGTCGCCTTCGTCGGAGACTCTGTGAAACAACGGGCCGTCGAATCCGCCACTGGCCAGGCCCTGAAACGTGTAGGTGACATCGAAACCGACGACGATACCCATGGCCGCCCAGCGGTCGCGGACCCCTCCCCAGTCGCCGCCGAGCGTGGCCCGGGACCAGACGTTGCCGTCGTACGGTGACGCCTCTGGCGGGGTCGACTCCTGCGCCTCGGCCAGTGCCGGCAACCAGGCCGCGAGGAGCATGTACGCCAGCCGCAGCATCGCGCGGGACTCCGCGGGACTGTCGAATGTCAACGATCGCCCGGGACGGCTTCACGATCGATTGATACTTGACCTCCTCCCCGGGCATCCAATAAGGCTGGCATGGTGTGCCGTCCGGAAGCTAGGCCGATGGTTCGCGTCGCCATCGCTGTCTGTGTCGCAGCGACGTTGGCGGGCTGCGCGTCCGTCCGGCAACGCGTCGGCGGGTGGTTCGGGCGGAAATCGGCGCCCGAGACGGTGGCAGCGCCGCAGGCGCCACGTGCGTTCTACGCGCGTACCGAGGGGCTGAAGGTGTACAGTGAGCCCTCGGCCTCTTCGAAGGTCGTGGGCACACTCTCGCTCCACGAGAAGGTCACCCGTTCCAAGGTCGAACGCGGCTACGCCTACGTGGAGAGCACCAAGAGCGTTGTGAAGGGCTGGGTCGACAACGCGAAACTCACCTGGCGCTCGCCGACCGCGCCGACGGCCGCCGCGCCCGCTCCCGCGGAGGCGGAGCCCGAAGAGGCCGCCGCGCCTGCTGAGGAGGAACCGCAACCGCCGGCAGCTCCCGAACGGGCTGCGACGGACAAGGAGCAGCAGCCCGCGAGTGCGGCCGCACCGGCCGTGCACCCGCGCTCGAAGCCGACGCCGAGCGGCCCTCCGCCGTCGATCCTCGACGCATACTGAGTCGCCCGCGATGAGCACGCGCGAGCGCGACGCCGCAACTCCGGGTGGCTCCGGCGCGGCGTCGCGGCCGCGACCGCGGTCCTGGCCGGAGGCGTGGGTGCGGGCGGTGCTCGACCTCACCTCGGTCTCGGCCGAGCGGCGCGCCACCGTCCTCCGCGACATCGAGATCGGTTCGCAGCCGACGGTGACGTACTACGTGTTGCTCGGCATCTCGGAGCTGATCGCCGGGTTCGCCCTGATCATCGGCAGCGATGCCACCTTGATCGGCGCGAACGTCGTCGCGCCGCTGATGACGCCGATCATCGGCGTCTCACTGGGTCTGATGCGTGGCGATCTGCGGCTGCTGCGCACCGCGATGGTCGCCGAGTTCGGCGGGGCGCTGGTTGGCGTCGTGCTGACGTACCTGCTCGGTCTGGTGCCGTTCTGGGGTGATCCCACGCCGTCGCTGCTCGCGCAGACCCATCCGACCCTGATCGACCTCCTCGTGGCCGCGCTGGCCGGCTTCGCCGGCGTGCTGGCCATGGTCGATGAGCGCGTCAGCCCGGCGCTCCCGGGCGTGGCGATCGCCACCGCGCTCAATCCCCCCGTCGCGGCGATCGGCCTCTGCCTCGCCTTTGGAGCTTACCAGGGCGCGTGGGGCGCGTTCCTCCTCTTCTTCGCGAACGTGCTCGCCATCCTTGCCGTCGCCGCCGCCCTGTTCCTCATCGCGGGGTTCGTGACCTGGGCGGAGATCGGATCGCTCCGCGGCCTGGCGCGGCGCTTCGCCCCGGCGGCGATCGGACTCCTGCTCGTCGCCGCGCTCCTCACCAACTATCTCGTGGGCATGGTCAGCAACATCCACACCCGCCGCGCGATCACTGCGGTGCTCGACGGAGAGCTGGCTCGCGAACCCAGCACCGCGCTGGTGGCCGTCGACTTCAGCGCCGGAAAAGAGGGCGTGGAGGTGCTCGCGGAGGTGCGAACGCCGCGCGTGATCGAGCCTGGACGCGTGAAGGAGATTCAAGACGCGTTGGCGAGCCGGCTGGGCGCACCCGTTCGGCTGTTCATGCGTTGCGCGCTGACCAAGGACGTGACGGCGACGGGATCCACCACCCTCCGTCCGTACCTGAGTCTCGATGGCAAGGTGACGACGGCGCCGGTCTCCCCGGACATGCGGCTGTTGCAACAGGCGGAGCAAGTTGCTCGCGAGGTGGTGGCGTACCGGCCCGACATCAACCTGAAGAACGTCGAGCTGGTGCACTTCCCGACCGGTCCCGTGCTCGTCGTCTCCATCGAGAGCGCGCGGGCGCCAGGCCCCGGGCGCATCGCCCGGTTCGAAGCGTTGTTGCGGGAGCGGTTGGCGGAACCGAACGTGCGCGTGGTCGTCCGGGTGGCCGAATCGGTGGACATCACCTCGAAGGGACGCGTCCTGTTCGGCGAAGCGCACTTCGGCGCCGCGTCTGGCGACGAGGCACAGCGACAGCGGGCGGTCGAGGAGGCCGTACGGGCGAACCTGCAGAACCTGCCGAACACCTTCGTCACGGCCATCGATGCCGTGCCCCTGGAGTCGGGGTGGGCGGTGCGAGCGGATGTGGTGGCCCCACGCGTCCCTGCCCCGAGCGACGTGCACAACGTGGAAGCGCGCGCCGGGAGCGCCATCAAGGAACCGGTGGAGTTGACCGTGCGGGCCCGGACGGACGTGCTGGTCACCGGGACACGGTATCAGGCGGCGGGCGATGTGCTGCCGGCGGAGCAGCCATCCGCGCCGGAGCCGCAATCTCCATGAGGGCACGAGGCGAAACGGACGACGGATGGAAATGGAAGTTGATCTGGGCGGATGGTCTGGCCGGTGTCACCCTGGCCGCCTACGCGGTGCCGGTGGCGCTCGCCTATGCGACCCTCGCGGGACTCCCGCCCGTCGTCGGGATCTACGGTTACATGCTCGGAGGTCTCGCCTACGCGTTGCTGGGCTCGTCGCGCCACCTCGCCATCGGCCCGACGTCGGCCATATCCCTGCTTGTGGGTGCGAGCATCGCGCCGATGGCCGCCGGTGACCCCGCGCGACTCGTGCAGGTGGCATCGCTCGTCGCCCTGCTGGTCGCCGGGCTGGCCGTGACGGCCTGGGCGCTGCGCCTCAGCACGCTCACGAGCTTCGTCAGCGACACGATCCTTCTCGGCTTCAAGGCGGGCGCCGGCATCAGCATCGCCGTGACGCAGCTGCCGAGCGCCCTCGGAGTGCCCGGCGGGGGAGACCACTTCGTCGAGCGGGTCGCGACCCTCGGGCATCAGCTAGGCGGCACGAACCCGGTCGTCCTCGCGGTGGCGACCGGCGCGCTCGCGCTGCTACTGCTGGGAGATCACCTTCTGCCGGGACGGCCGGTGGCGCTCGTCGTGGTGGTGCTCTCGATCGTCGCCACCACCGTCCTCGGTCTCCACGACCGCGGCGTCGCCACCGTGGGGGCGATACCCGCCGGGCTGCCCACCATCGGGCTGCCGGGAATCCGGGCGCGCGACGTCGACGGCGTCGAGGCGCTCGCGGCGGCCTGCTTGCTGCTCGCCTACGTCGAGAGCGTGTCGGCGGCGCGGGCGCTCGCCAGCAAGCACGGCTACGACGTGGACGTTCGCCGGGAGCTGCTCGCTCTGGGAGGCGCCAATCTCCTCGTCGCACTCGGGCACGGGTACCCGGTGGCCGGAGGACTCTCGCAGTCAGCGGTAAACGAGAAGGGGGGCGCCAGGTCCCGCATGGCGTTGGTCGTCGCGTCCGTCACCCTCGGCGTCTCCCTGCTGTTCCTCACGGGCCTCCTCCGGAACCTCCCGAAGGCGGTGCTGGCCGCGATCGTGCTCGTGGCGGTGAAGGGGTTGATCGACCTGCGGGAGATCGGGCGGCTGCGGCGCGTGAGTCGCCTCGAGTTCCGGGTCGCGATCATAGCCCTGGTCGGCGTCCTCGTCCTCGGCATCCTGAAGGGGGTGCTGCTCGCCGTGGTTGCCTCGATCCTCCTCTTGCTGCATCGCGCGGCCGTGCCGCACGTGGCCGTCCTCGGTCGCATCCCGCACACCACGCGCTTCTCGGACCTCGGGCGCAATCCCGACAACGAGCGGACGCCGGGCGTCTGCATCTGCCGCGTCGAGGGGCCCCTCCTCTACTTCAACGTCGACCACGTGCTGCGAGAAATGCTGAAACACGTGGACACGCAGCCGGAGGCCGTACGGCTGGTGGTCTGCGACCTGTCGACGTCACCGTACGTGGACCTCGCCGGCGCGCGCATGCTGACGAGACTCTCCAGCGAGCTCACGACCCGGAGCGTGGTGCTGCGTCTGGCGGAGGGACATTCGACGGTGCGCGACATCCTGCGTGCGGAAGGCCTGGACGCGCGGGTCGGCCCCATCTCGCGACGGATCTCCGTGGCCGATGAGCCCGATACGACCGTCCGCGAGCGCGGCGCCACCGGCCGGCGTCGCCGCCAGCTGGCGCACCGCCCAGCGCACGTTGGCCTCGACGGCGCGGTGCAGCCGCGCCGCGGGAGGCTCGCTCGGATCGATGCCCTGGAGCGCCGGCAGGATCGCGTCGAGGAGCTCCGCGATTCTCCCGGGCTCGGTCGCGCCACCGAGCCGGCATTGCAACGCGGCCTGCACGGCTCCGCAGCCTTCGTGACCGAGGACCACGAAGAGCGGCGTGGCCAGATGCTCGAGGGCGTATCCCAGGCTGCCGAGAGTCTCCGTGCCCACCACGTTCCCGGCCACCCGCACGATGAACAGATCGCCGAACCCCTGGTCGAACACCATCTCCGGGGGAACACGGGAATCGCTGCAGCCGAGGATGGTCGCGAACGGGTGCTGGGCCTCCACCAGCTCGACGAGCCGGTCGTGTTGTGGTGGCCGCTGTGCGGATGCGCCGCGGACGAATCGTTCGTTGCCGGCGATCAGCCGCTGCAACGCTTCGGCCGACGTCACAGCGGCACCCTCCGTCATGACTCCCAGATTGTCACCGTGATGCGGCGGCCGGTATCCGACATGACGAGCCGGTTTTAGCTCGAGCCGGCGCGCCCGATCCAGTCCCGCGGCGCGGCGCCACCGACTACCTGTCTCGTTGGCGCGAAATAGCAAGACGGCGCCGGTTCCCTGAGGCCGCCTCGGACCCGAGCGGACGGCGCCTCCTCTGGACGCAGAACAAGGTAAGCGACGGGCGCCGCCTGGATCAGGGCTGCGTCGTCCGGCAGATCCGGGCCACCATCGTCGCCCGCCTGAGCGGGGTCGATTCGATCGCGCAGCTCCCGTTGGACGTCGTGCCGCAGATCCGGGAGCAAGCCGCCGCCCTGTTGCGGGACCCGAAGTCGTTCACGTTCCAGGGTACGGGCTGCGGCGGCGACGATCCCGGCCAGCAACCCCCCTACGCACAGGAAACCCACATCGGCAGGTACGAGCGCTAGGCCGGCTTCGGGTTGCCTCACCGCGGCGAGAATGCTTTGTAGGCACGCCGCCCGTGGTGGCGGGGAGGATGCCTGGATGCTGAGGTTCGGCACGCGGGTTGACCGGGGCGCAGGCTCCGATCGAGCAGTCTGTCCGCTCCACCACCGGGCGCGCACTGCCGGCGTTTCCCTGGTGATGGGCGTCGCCGTGTTGCTCGGGAGCTGCGTCGCTGCACCGAAGTGGACGACGCAGCGGGCCGTGACGCCCGAGCTGGTGGCGCACGTGCTGGACCAGCCCTCCGCGATCGATCGCGACCTGAAGCCCACGGAGATCGGCGAGATCCCGGTGCGCACGCATCTCCGTCCGTGCTGCGCGTTCGGCACCAACCTGCAAGCCAGCCTGGGACCGGTGCCGATCCCGTTCTTCAGCCTGGGCAACATCATCGGTCTGCAGCAGGTGGGCCCGCACAAGTACGACTCGGGGGCGCTCGCGATGGAGGGCTCCTCGAAGAAGAACGCCTTCGCGAAGGAGAACAACGCCCTCATTTACACCTGCCGCGGCGCCTTCATCGATACGGCACACGTGCGCGACTACGCCGACTGGACCCTCTTCTGGACGGCCGCCATCGCGCGGGCATCCGAGACGGGCACGACGGTGGAGCTCCCGAGCGAGGGCGGAAAGCGTCGTGTGCACATCGGACCGCTGCCGCCGGAGCTGGTCGAGCGGTACGGCCTCCGGCGCCTTGCAACCAGCCTGGCGCAATGGCTCGCGTTCCAGCTCTCCATCTGGCACGAGATTGCCACCGCGTACGGGTGGGCGTCGATCGAGCTCTATCCCGAGTATGTTTCCGCCTTCTCGCCGGAGGATCTCTATTCGAACCTCCTGGGCATCAAGATGGCAGGGGGATTGATCCTCCAGCGGGGATCGGCGTCCACCAACAGCCTGTACGACCTGAACATGGATCGCTGGCTGCACGAGACGCTCGCGTATCTCCAACCCGTGGACGCCGACGCGGGCAAAGCCGCGGCGTTACTCGTGGACGGGGTATGGTGGAACTCGAAGGCACGACTGCCCGATCCCGGTGTGGTCCTGCGCCGCAACTTCGATATCGGCGATGAGATCGCGCCGTGGACCATCTCGCGTGCCTACAGCTCGCCCGCGATGCAAGCGTGGGTCGATCGCGCGTGCCATGGCAGCGAACGACCCGTCGTCTTGCGGCGCCAGGAATCGCTGCACGGCACGAAGTTCTCGGACCTGCTCACGCTCGAGATCGACGTGGACGTTCCCGATCGCTTTCCGTTTCCGCGCGCGGGATCGACCCGGATCACGCAGCAGGACTTTCCGGCCATCGTCGAGGCCGTGCGCCAGGCCAACGCGCGCACCTTCGGCCCCGACGCCGATCGGCCCGAGCGGAGCGCGAACTGAAGCCCCTCCTCCTCCCCCGGGCTCTCGGTCTGGTGGGGTTGCTGGTGAGCGGCTGCACGCCCATGACCCACCGCTTGGAGCCATACCGCAGCGATCCCGCGGCGGCGGAGGCGCTCGAGCGCCGCGCTGCAGAGTACTGCATGCGCTTTCGAGGCGAGACGCCACCGCATCACTTCACCACCGATGGATGCTCCATGTCGACCAACGACGGCTGGGTCGACTGCTGCGTCGAGCATGACGTCGCCTACTGGTGTGGGGGCACCGGCGACGACCGCCAGCGCGCCGATGCCACGTTGCGCGAGTGCGTGGCCCGGGATCACAGCGCGACGCTCGCCCGGTTGATGTACTGGGGCGTCCGGCTCGGCGGCACACCATGGCAGCCCTTTCCCTGGCGATGGGCCTACGGGTGGGACTGCTGCCACGGCTACGACGCGCGCCCGAGCGACTCTCGCTGAGCGCGAACTTTGTTGACAGGCGCGGAACGCCTGTCGCACGATATCCCCACGCATCGAGGGAGGCTTCGACATGTGGACCCGACCGACCGCCCCCATCCTCGCGACCCTGCTCGCCAGGAGGCGGGATGGGTGGTACGAGCCGACGTGGTGGACCCGCGTGTACCCGCACCCGGTGAGATCCTCGGCGTCGAGCAAGGCACCGCGAAGGCGATCGGCGAGCCGGTCGAGCTGACCATGCGCGCGGGCACGGAAGTCGTCGTCACCGGGACCGAGTACGGGCCCGTGGAGCAGTCGCGTGCCCAGGAGGCCGGCGACCGGTGACCGTCACCCCGGACGCCCGGCGGACCGCGTCTGCGCGACGGTCCGCGCTGTAAGTCGCCGTCGTGCTCCCGTTCATCCGACGCCACCTCGATCCTGCCGCCCGGCTGGGTGAAGCGCTGTTCGGCCTCATCATGGCCCTCGGCTTCACGGGCGCGGTACGGCTCGGAGAGGAGGAGCCGAGCAATCGCGCGCTGTTCATCGGCATCCTCGGCTGCAACCTCGCCTGGGCGATCGTGGATGGCGTGATGTACGTCCTGACCGCG
>VBLA01000183.1 GCA_005879245.1 Deltaproteobacteria bacterium | reverse complement strand
CTGGCCGACGAGGCGACGGTCGAGCGGGTGACGGGAGCGCCGGTCGGCTTCGCCGGACCGGTCGGGCTCGAGACGCGGCTGGTCGCCGACGCGTCGCTCCGCGGCGTGCGCGGCGCGATCAGCGGGGCGAACCGGGCCGACGAGCACCTCGTACACATCGACCAGGCGCGGGACCTCCCCGGCCTCGCCTTCGCCGACCTGCGGCGCGCCCGCCGGGGCGATCCCTGTCCGCGCTGCGAGCGCGGCACGTTCGCCGAGCACCGTGGCATCGAGGTCGGTCAGGTCTTCCGTCTCGGTACGCTCTACAGCAAGGCGATGGGTGCGAGCTACCTCGGCGCCGACGGGCAGGAGCGCCCGATCGAGATGGGCTGCTACGGGATCGGCATCACGCGCACGGTCGCTGCCGCCATCGAGCAGCACCACGACGAGGCCGGCATCATCTGGCCCGCTCCGCTGGCCCCGTACGGTGTCCACGTCGTCCCGGTCAACGTCGGCGATGCAGCGCTCCGCGAGACCGCCGAACGGCTCGTCGTCGAGCTCGAGGCGGTGGGGGTCGACGTCCTGCTCGACGACCGCGACGAGCGGCCGGGCGTCAAGTTCAAGGATGCCGATCTGATCGGACTCCCGGTGCGGCTCACGGTCGGACCGCGGGCGCTGGCGCGTGGGGCGGTCGAGCTGAAGCGTCGGACGGACGCGTCGGCGACGGAGGTCCCGGTGGGGGAGGCGCCCGCCCGCGCGGCGCAGCTGGTGGCCCCGCGGTGAGCGGCCGCTGGCCCTACCTGCCGCCCCGGGCCGACGCTCTCCGACACCGCCTCATATTCGCGCTCGACGTCGACACCCCCGCCGAGGCGGAGCGTCTCGTGCGCCTCCTCGCCAAGGAGGTCGGCATCTTCAAGATCGGGAAGCAGCTCTTCCTCGCCGCCGGCCCGGAGGTCGTCCGCATGGTTCTCCGGCACGGTGCGGACGTCTTCCTGGATCTCAAGTTCCACGACATCCCGCATACCGTCGCGAAGGCGGGTGTCGCGGCGGCCCGGCTCGGCGTCCGGTTCTTCGACGTCCATGCCTCGGGCAGCTTCGAGATGATGGAGCGCACGCACGCCGAGGTGACCCGCGCCTGCCGGCGCGAGGGCATCCGCCGGCCACGCATCTTGGCCGTCACGGTCCTCACCAGCCTGAACAAGGGCGACCTCCGGAGGGTCGGCGTAGCGGACGAGGTCGAGCACCAGGTCGTCCGCCTCGCCCGGCTCGCCCGGCGCGCGGGCATGGACGGTGTCGTCGCCGCCCCGCTGGAGATCGCGCGTATCCGCCGCGCGTGTGGCCGTGGGTTTCTCATCGTCACGCCGGGGGTCCGGCCGGCGAGCACCGGGCTCGACGACCAGAAGCGCGTCTTGACCCCCGAGGAGGCGATGCGAGCGGGTGCGGACTACCTGGTGCTCGGACGCCCCATCCGCGATGCACGCGACCCGCGAGGGGCGGTGCGCGAGGTGATCGCGGAGATGGCTCGGGGCTACTTCGCGGCACGCCTGCGGCCCGGTGTCCGCGCCTGAGGGCGGGGGCGCATGGGCTCAGGTCGTGAGCCGCGCGTGGGCGAGGCATGGCATGTCACGGCGTACCCGGGCGAGGTAGCCGAGGTCGATCGTCGCGGTGACGATGCCGTCGCCGTCGCCGGCCCGCGCGAGCACGCGGCCCCAAGGATCGATGATGCAGGAGTCACCGTAGTCCGGTACGCCGTTCGGGCTCGTGCCGGTCTGATCCGCAGCGATCACGTAGCACTGGTTCTCGATCGCGCGTGCCCGGCAGAGCACTTCCCAGTGTGCGGCACCGGTTGGGAAGGTGAAGGCCGAAGGGACCAGGAGGATCTCGGCACCGCCGCGGGCGAGACGGCGGTACAGCTCCGGGAAGCGGAGATCGTAGCACACGGAGAGCCCGAGCGTGCCGACCTCGGTCGGGACCGTGACGACCTCGCGGCCCGGCGCCCGCGTTTCCGATTCACGGACGCTCACGCGTCCGGGGATGTCGACATCGAAGAGATGGAGCTTCCGGTAGCGACCGATCAATTCCCCGTTCGGGGCGAAGAGGCAGCTCGTGTTGAACGGTCGCGCCTCCCCGGGCACGCTCTCGAGGAGCGAGCCGGCGCAGAGATGAATGCCGAGCTCACGCGCGAGCGCCCCGAGGGTCGCGGTGGTGGGACCGGGAATCCGCTCGGCGTTCTCGCTCTCCTGCGGGCGGGGTCCGCGCCAGGCGAACACTTCCGGGAGGACGACCAGCCGGGCACCGCGCTCGGCGGCCTCCCGCACCAGTTCGGTCGCCCCGGCGAGATTGACCGACCGGTCTGGCCCCGAGGACATCTGCACGGCGGCGGCGACGTAGGGCTCCATGGCCGTGCACTTTGGCTTAGCCCGGGGCCTCCCGAGGCGTCAACGTCGGGCGTTTGTACCCTCGTGCGGAGCTGTGATACCTGACGACCATTCTGGCAATGGCCGCCGCGGGAGCTCCGAGGAACTGATGGCCCGGCTCATCAAGCGCTACGGGAATCGCAAGCTGTACGACACGAGCGAGAGCCGCTACGTCACGCTCGAGGAGATCGGCCGCTGGGTCAAGGCGGGCGAGGAGGTGAAGATCCTCGAGAACGACACGGGCGAGGATCTGACCGCCGTGACGTTCGCCCAGATCATCCTCGAAGAGGAACGACGCAAGAGCGGTCTCTTGTCGCTCCGGATGCTGCGCGAGATCATCCAGCACGGGGAGGCGGCGTTGCAGGGGCTCGCCGCGACCGTCGACCGGGGCATGGAGGTGATCCGCTCGGCTCCCGAGCGGGCGGGCCGGCGGGTCCAGGAGCTGACCCAGGTGGGCGAACGGCTCGGTCAGCTGCAGCGGGTCGTCGACGAGACCGTGCGTCGCTCGGTCGAACGGGTGACGGCGTTCCCGGCCTTTGCGAAGGAGCTCCGTCGAATCGAGCGGAGCATCCGCGCGCTCGAGGCGCGCATCGGGCGGCTGCGCGACGGCTCGCAGCCACCGTCGAATTCGGGACCAGATGGCGGCGTGACGCCGCCCACCACCTGAGCTCGGCGCGCGGTCGCGGCGTCCTGCCGAGGGTCTGCCTAGCGCGCGAGAAAGACCGGGCAGGGGCTGTTGCGCAGGACGAACTCGGTCGTGCTCCCGAGCACCATTTCGATGATGCGGGAGTGGCCGTACGCCCCGATGAAGAGGCAGTCATACCCGCGCTTGTCGATCACGTCGACGATGCGCTCGTGCGGGTGACCACCGACGGCCTCGCAGGTGAGATCGAGACCGTACGATTGGAGGTAGCGGCGCGCCTCCTCGAGGACCTTGGCGCCGTCGGAGTTGCCTTCCCGCACGACGTGAAGCACGGTCAGGGGCAGCGAGAGCGCACTCGCAACCTCTGCCGCAGCGTGCATCGCCGCGCTCGCCCGTTGCGAGCCATCGTAGGCCAGCAGCGGGCGGCTGATCTCCTTGAAGCGCATCGGCGACACGAACACCGGCCGGGGAGACTTGCGGGTGACGGACTCCGCGGTCGAGCCGAGCAGGCCGGTCGAGAACTGCTCGTTGACACCCCGGTGGCCGATCACCACGAGGTCGGCGGTGCGCGCCTGATCGCAGATCTCGTTGGCGACGATCCCCATCTCGAGGGCGCTGTCGCACCGGACGTTGCGTTCCGCGCACCTGCGCCCGAACGTCTCGAGCAGCAGACGGCCCCGCTCGCGGAGGGCCTCGCGCATCTTCGACGAGAAATCGAGGTACGGCTCGAAGCCGAGCGAGCCGGAGATGTCATGGAAGAAGGACCCCTCGATCGAGACGATGTCGATCACGTGGAGACCGATCAGCGTGGCGCGCAGGCGATCGCCGAGCCAAAGCGCATGCTGGACGGCGGCCTCGGCGTGGTCCGAGCCATCGAGCGCGACCAAGATGCTCTTGATCATGAGGCTGGCGCCCCTTGTCGGGCCTCTAACATCGCCCTTCCGCCCGGCGCAAGGCCGTCGGGCGGCCTTTGCAAACCCCCGGGGCTCCGTTAAGAAACGGTTGATGCCCCGCCAGGACGAAACCCTCTGCGAGGAGCTGAAGGAGGTGGCCCGCCGCCTGGGGGTCCAGGTGCGGGAGGAGGTCCTCCTCCGGGAGGTCGGCTACCGCGTCCGATCCGGTGGATGCCGGGTGCGGGGTGCCGAGGTCATCTTCCTCGACCGCCACCTTCAGCCGGCCGAGCGCCTCGAGGTCCTGCTCGACGCCCTCGCCGGCCGCGACCTGGAAGGGCTGTACGTCTCCCCCGCACTGCGGCGGCTGGTCGAGCGGCGGAGCGGGACCGCAGGCTGAGGGGGTCGCTCCCCATGTCGGTCCGCGCACGCATGCGGCGGTTCGAGGAGGCGCTGCGCGAGCGTAGCCTCAAGTCGACTTCCCAGCGAGACGACATCGCGCAGGTCTTCTTCGGCGCCGAAGGACACCTCTCGATCGAAGAGCTCTACACCGCGGTCAGGAAGGTGAACCCGCGGGTCGGGTACGCGACCGTCTATCGGACGCTCAAGCTGCTGAAGGAGTGCGGCCTCGCCGCCGAGCGCCACTTCGACGACGGCCAGGCGCGCTACGAGGCGGTGGAGGAAGAGGCCCAGCACCACGATCACATCATCTGCGAGCGCTGCGGCAAGATCGTCGAGTTCGCGAGCCAGGAGCTCGAGCGTCTGCAGGAGCGGATCGGACGGTTCCTCGGCTTCGTCGTCAGCCGCCACCGTATGGAGCTCTACGGCATCTGCGCTGAGTGCCGGGAGGGACGGCACGGCCACCCCCGCCGCGAACACGGCGTCCACCGCGTCTAGCGGCTGAGTTGCGGTCGCGTGTCTTGACATCGCCGCGGCTCTACGGTTGTATGAAATTGAAATGCGTTTTCAAT
>VBLA01000182.1 GCA_005879245.1 Deltaproteobacteria bacterium | reverse complement strand
TGGAGCGCCACCTTGCCCTCGACGAGCGGGATCGTCTTGGCGAGCTCGCCCCGCGTCGCATCCTCGGACACGACGGCCACGATGCGGTTCGGGACGAACGTCTTCCGAAGGATCACGAGCAGCTCCCCCGCTTCGCTTGCCGCGTCGTGTGTCACGATCACGATCTCCTTCGGCGTGTCGCCCGCGAAGTCGATGGCGGCGAGCATGCCGGCGACGCTCGTTGGCGCCGCGACGATCGTCGGCTCGAAGGCGCGGAGGCCCGCCTCCGCTCGCGTGCGCAGGCGATCGTCGGTGGTGAACTCGGCGAGCCGGAGGAGGTTCAGGAGGGCGACGGAGTTCCCTGACGGCTCCGCGCCGTCGGTCGCCGGCTTCTCCCGGGCGAGGAGGCGCTCGCCGTCGTCGGCGGTGCGGAAGTAGCCGCCGCCCGCGTCGTCCCAGTAGTGCAGGTCGAGCACCGCCTGGAGGGCAAGGGCCTCGCGCAGCCAGCGCGCGTCGAAGCTCGCCTCGTAGAGGTCGAGGAGACCGGCCACGACGAAGGCGTAGTCCTCGAGGTAGGCGTCGCCGCTCGCCCGGCCGTCGAGCCAGCTCCGCGCGAGGCGTTCGCCCCGCCGGAGGTGCGCCAGGATGAAATCGGCAGCGCGCGCGGCCCGCTCGACGAGCGCCCCGTCCCCCAGCACCTGGCCCGCCTGCGCGAAGGCCGAGAGCATGAGCCCGTTCCAGGCGGCGAGGACCTTCTGGTCCGTGTGCGGGGGCACCCGCCGCCGGCGCGCGACGTCGAGACCGCCGCGCGCCTCCTGGAGGACGCGCGGCGCCGCCGCGGGATCGATCGCCAGGTCCCCGGCGACGGCCGCGAGCGGGCGCGACACGTGGAGGATGTTCGCCCCCGCGGGGCGCACGTCGTAGTAGGCGAGCGCGAGGGCCGCCTGCTCGGGCGGGAGGGCGGCGCGCACCTCCGCCGCCGTCCAGGTGAAGAACTTGCCCTCGACGCCTTCGCTGTCCGCATCCGAGGCGGAGTAGAACCCGCCCCCGGGTGCCGACAGGTCGCGCCCGACGTAGGCGAGCGTCTCGCGGACGACCTGTGCGAAGTCGTCTCGAGCCGTCACCTGGTAGGCGTCCAGGTAGACGAGCGCCAGGAGCGCATTGTCGTAGAGCATCTTCTCGAAGTGCGGCACGCGCCAGCGGACGTCGGTCGCGTAGCGGTGGAAGCCACCGCCCACGTGATCGTAGATGCCGCCCCCGGCCATCGCTTCCAGGGTTTGCGCCACCATGCGGAGCGCCGCGGGATCGCCCGTGCGGCGGTGGTAACGGAGCAGGAACTGGAGCTCGAGCGGCCTGGGAAACCGGGGCGCGCCCCCGAAGCCGCCGTGCGTCGCGTCGAACGTCCGCCCGAGCTCGGCGAAGGCGCTCCGGAGGACGTCGGGGCCTGGCACCTGCTCGCCCGACGCGGAGGCCATCTGCTCGCGGACGCGGCCCGCGAGGTCGGCGGCCGCGGCAGCCGCCCGGTCGGGGTTCTCGGCGTAGATCGCGTACACCCGCCGGAGGAGCGTGAGGAAGCCGAAGCGCACCCCGCGGTCGCCGTCGCGCGCGGGGAAATAGGTGCCACCGTAGAACGGCTCCCGGTCCGGCGTGAGCCACACGGTCATCGGCCAGCCGCCGTTCCCCGCCATCATCTGGACGGCGGCCATGTAGACGGCGTCGACGTCGGGCCGTCGCTCGCGATCGACCTTGATGGCGACGTAGTGCTGGTTCAGCTCGGCGGCGATCTCCTCGTCGTCGAACGACTCCTCCTCCATCACGTGGCACCAGTGGCAGGTCGAGTAGCCGACGCTCAGCAGAATCGGCCGGTGCTCACGCCGCGCGCGTTCGAATGCCTCCTCACCCCAGGGGTACCAGTCGACGGGGTTGTGCGCGTGCTGGAGGAGATACGGGCTGTCCGCCAGGATCAGTCGGTTGGTGTACTTGGGCGAGCCGTCGGGGTTCCGGTGGCGCGTGCGGGGCTCGTAGCCGGGGCCCTTCGCCGCGAGCGCCTCCCGGAGCGCCGTCGCGAGCACCGGCGCATGCGACGCCGTGCCCGGGAGCGGAGGGGCGGACGAGCCCGCGGGAAGGTTCCCGAGTCGGGCGAGCGCCACCGCGACCGTCACCACGACGGCCGCGCGAACGGCACGCGAGTAGCGCATCTGCCATCATGATGTAGCGGCCTGGCGCGGCGCGTGCTAGAGAGTCCCTCCCGATGTTGATTCCCGCCACCCAGCTCCGCGCGAGCATGATCATCACCCACCAGAACGATCTCTGGCGCGTGATGAACGTCGTCCACGTGACGCCGGGGAACTGGCGCGGCATGGTGCAGACGAAGCTCCGGAACCTGCGGAGCGGGACGCAGACCGAGTACCGCTTCCGCTCCGAGGACAAGGTCGAGCGGGTCACCCTCGAGCAGCACGACATGGAGTACCTCTACGAGGGCGACGGCCAGTACCACTTCATGAACACCGAGACGTTCGACCAGATCGCGCTCGAGCGCGACGTGCTGGGTGACGCCGTCAACTACCTGACGCCGAACGCCCGCATTCAGGTCGAGTTCCACGAAGGAACCCCGATGGGCGTGAGCCTGTCGAAGACCGTCGACCTGCGGGTGACCGAGACCGCCCCGGGTCTCAAGAGCGCAACCGTGACCAACGTGCTGAAGCCGGCGACGACCGAGACCGGCCTCGTGGTCCAGGTGCCGAACTTCATCAACGAGGGCGACGTGATCCGCGTCGACACCGAGAGCGGCGCTTACCTCTCCCGCGCCAAGAGCGAGTAGCTCGGGCGATCGCCGCGCGGCGGCCGGGCGATCCCGATGGCCGACGCCCCCATGTTCTCGTTTCCCGTGGAACCCCCGCCGCTGGCGGCCCCCGGGCGCCGGTTCGTCAGCTTCACGCGGATGACGGGCCACGAGCGCACCGTGGGTGGGGTCGCGCTCGTGGTCGACGACGCGGCCGCGGCAGCCCACCGCGTCCGGTTGACGGCTTGGGCGCCGGGCGTTCTCCGCGTGCAGTTCCGGCACGACGACGCCCTCCCGGAGCAGGGCCCGTCGCCCGTCCTTCTCTCGGCGACGCCCGAGCCCCTCGCGACCGAGATCACCGCGGAGCCGGGCGGGCTTCTATTGACGGGGCCCGGGCTACGGGTGCGCGTCGGCGCGGAGCCGTTCCGGATCGCCGTCGCCGACGAGAGCGGGCAGGAGCGATTCGCCGAGGAGGTGCTCGACCGGACGATGCTCGGGTGGGTGTCGCCGCCCGCGGGCTACTGGACGGATCCGGACGGGACGACGGGCGTGCACGAGGCACTCGCTCTCACGCCCGACGAAGCCCTCGTCGGCCTCGGCGAGACCTATCACGGCCTCGACCTCCGCGGCCGACGGCGCCTCCTCTGGGCCGCGGACACCTTCGGCCTCAACACGACCGACCTCACCTACAAACCCATGCCACTCTGGCTCTCGAGCCGGGGCTATGGCTGCCTCCTCCACCGGCCCGAGCGTGCCGTGGTCGATTGCGGCGCCTTCTCGAGCGTGACGCTCGGCTTCGCGGTGGCGGCGCCCGAGATGGACTACTTCGTCTTCCTCGGCGACCCACGCACCATCATCGAGCGGTACACCGCTCTCACGGGACGGCCGGCCCTTCCGCCCCGCTGGGCGTTCGGCATCTGGATGTCGCGCTGCATGTACCGGAACCGCGCCGAGGTGGAGGCGGTCGTCGAGGGGATGCGCGCGCGAGACCTGCCGCTCGACGTCATCCATGTCGACCCGCTCTGGCTCCGCGGCCGCGCGGCCCGGGTGCTCGACGCGTGCGACTTCGTCTGGGACGAGGAAGCGTTTCCCGATCCGCGCGGCTTCGTCGTCGGGCTGAGAGCGCGGGGGGTGCGGCTCTCCCTCTGGGAGAACCCCTACGTGCCGCGCGACGGCGACGCGTTCGCGGAGGGCCAGGCGCGCGGCTTCTTCGCCACCACCCCGGAGGGCGAGCCGGCGGCGCCCACCGTCAATCCCGACGCCGCCGTCGTCGACTTCACGAACCCGGAGGCGGCGGCGTGGTGGGCCGCGCAGCACCGCGCGCTCCTCGATCTGGGGGTCGCCTGCTTCAAGACCGACTACGGGGAGTCGGTCCCCGCCGAGGCCCGCTTCGCGAGCGGCGAGACCGGCGCGAGCGTGCACAACCGCTACCCGCTCCTCTACAACCGCACCGTCTTCGAGGCGACCCGCGCCGCCACGGGGACCGGCCTCGTCTTCGCGCGCGCGGCGGCCGCGGGTTCGCAGCGCTACCCCGTTCACTGGTCGGGTGACGCCCAGGCCACCTTCGGCGGCATGGCGGGGGCGCTCCGGGCGGGCCTGGGCTTCGCCTGCGCGGGCGGCGCCTTCTGGGGGCACGACATCGGGGGCTTCTGGGGACCGGACGCCTTCGCGCCGCCGTCGCCACGCCTCTATGTCCGCTGGGCGCAGTTCGGCCTCCTCTCCCCCATCGCCCGCTTTCACGGCACGACGCCGCGCGAGCCCTGGGAGTTCGGCGACGAGGCGGTCGCGATCGTGCGCGCCTTCTCTCGTCTGCGCTACCGGCTGCTACCCTACCTGGAAGCGTGCGCGCGCGAGGCCGCGGCGACGGGCCTCCCCGTCCTTCGCCCGCTCCTCTTCGACCATCCCCA
>VBLA01000181.1 GCA_005879245.1 Deltaproteobacteria bacterium | reverse complement strand
CGACCGTGTACGCGCTCGTGCAGCGCGCGCATCTCCGTCCGGGCGAATGGCTCCTGGTGCACGGCGCCGCGGGCGGGGTGGGATCGGCCGCGGTCGAGGTCGGCAAGAACCTCGGCGCGCGCATCGTGGCGACCGGCGGTGACGACGGAAAGCTCGCTCGCCTGAAGGAACTCTACGGCGTCGAGCACGTCGTGAACTACAGGTCGAGCCCCGACTGGAAGGACGCGGTCAAATCGATCACCGGCGGCGGCGCGGACGTCGTGTACGACCCGGTCGGCGGCGACGTCTTCGAGCAATCGCTTCGCTGCATCGCGTGGGAGGGACGTCTGCTCGTCATCGGCTTCGCGAGCGGCACCATCCCGAGCGCGAAGGCAAATTTGCTCCTTCTCAAGGGGTGCTCGGTCGTCGGTGTCTTTTGGGGCGCCTTCGCGGCGCGCGAGCCGGAGACGAATCGGAAGAACTTCGAGATGCTCTTCGACTGGTGGAAGGCAGGCAAACTCAAGCCCGCCATCTCGCACCGCTTCCCGCTCGAGAAGGCCGCCCAGGCGCTCGGAGCCCTCGCGCGTCGCGAGGTCGGGGAAGGCGGTACTCGAGGTGGCCTGAGCACCCACACCCGATGCGACGAACCCCCGGGGATGAGGGTCGGAGGCGCGTTGCGTCCTGACAACCTCTTGCATCGCCAGCACACGGGACCGTCGGCCCCGGGCTGCTAGCGACGGGCGCGCGCTAGGCGGGCCGAGGGCGCGCCGGTGCTCGCCGCTGCGGACGCGCCTGCGTCGGCCCGTGGAAGCGTTCGGGCGACGCGGGCGAGGCCCACGCGTGCGAGAAAGAGGGTGCGCCCCGACGAGCGCCCGGCGAACCCGCGGGCGGCTGATGCGGGTTCGCGTGGGGCGCCGGCCGCTGTCGCGATGCGGAGGCGCTCTCGCGAGTTCCGTGTACCGGCGGGGCACTGGACCGCGATGCGCCGGCGTGCCCAGAGCCGTTCCGCTCCGCCTGGCGCGGCGGAAGCGGTGGTGCCTGATGCTCGCGCCCGCCTGTGACACCGGGCGGACGGTGTCCGGGGGCGTTCGACGACTGCGGCGCCCCCCGATCGTGTGGTGAGCCCGGGTTCGGGCGCTCGACACGCGCGTGCTGCGGGGGGGCGGGACGCGCCCCTGCCTCGCTGCCCTGACGCTGCCCGGCTCCCGGAGGCGGCGGTGGTGCGGTGCGCCGGGCGACGGCGCCTTCGCTCGCGCCCCCGTGCGGCCGCGGCGCCTGCGCGAGCCGCGGTGGCGGGGCAGCATTCGACGCGGGGTTCAGTCCCGCGGCGTGCAGTCGGTTGGAGAAATCCTGCGCGGGACGTGTCGCCACCACCGGCCGTGCGTGCACAGCCTGCGGCGGAGCAAGAGCGTGGCCTTCCTTCGCCACCAGGCTCGCCGCAGTCGGCTTGACGCCAAGCTGCCCGTGGAACGGACGCAGGTGGCGCGCGTCGGCCGCCGTGAGGTGCACGTGTTCCATATGCCCCTGCCCGAAGTGGTCCCGACGCTCCGCGATCACGGCATTGTGGACGCGCTCGTTCCGGAAGACGGTCACGTTCCGGACGTTCACGAACACGTTCTTCTGGATGACGACGTTGTTCACGATGTGCGGGCCGCCCCAGCCGCCCCACCAGCACGTCCCGACGAAGCCGACGGGGCCCCACCACGGGACGATGGGTTCACCGAAGCCGAGCGCCACCCAGCCGACGAACGGGAAGGGGGCACCGACGCTCACGCTCACGTGCGGACCGACGAACGCGACCAGGGCGGGCGCGTACACCGGCGCCACGACTACCGGACCCGGTGCCCAGCCCCAGTAGTTGTCGACGTAGACCCAGCGGCCGTAGTGGTAGGGCGCCCAGCCCCAGGGGGCATCGTCGACCCAGGTCCAGCCGTAGTACGGATCCCAGGTCCACCGTCCCGTCGAGTACGGTGCCCAGTCGGGCGGCACGTCGCGTGGCACCCAGACGTGGCCGTAGCTCGGCGTCTCGCGCCACTCTCCGGAGCGATCGAGGTCCCTGCTGCCCGCAACATCGGGGGGGACGTACCGTGCGCTGCGCGACGGCTCGCTGGCGGTTCCGCTGCGATCGAGGTTCCAGCGGTCCCACTCGTCGGGATCGGGGGCAGTGCTGGTGGCGAGTTGCGGAGTGTCCGTGCCCTCGAGGACGACTTGCTTGTCTGATCCGACGTCGGTCGCCTCGCCGTTGGCGGGGACGAGCGTCGCCTGCCCGCCGCGGCGGGTCGAGAACGTCGTCCGGCTCTCGTCCACGTCGACGCGGTAGTAGCCGGGGTGGTCCATCGTGAAGGCGCCGTTCGGCGTGTCGATCTCGATCGCCTGGCCGCTCGGAAGACGACGCGCGTCCACCGCGGCGTGACCAGAGGTGAGCTTGAACTGCTTCAGCTCGGCCTCCAGGGACTCCAGTCCGAGCTCGGTGCCCGCTCCCGCGCGAACGAAGGCGCCGGGGCCGAGCTCGAGCTCGAGGTTGGCGTTGTCACCCGTATAGAGGGAGTCGCCCGCGGCGAGCGGGGTGTTCACCTTCGCCGGGGCCCAGTCCTCGGCACCGGGCCGCCAAAAGGAGACGTCACCGTCGATGAAGCTGAGTCGTGGCGGTGTCGGACCAGCGCCGCGCTCGGGCGCGGTCCTGGCCACGACCGCGGCCGTCGAGCCTGCCAAGGCGACGAAGAACGCCAGTAACGCGATCCAGATCCGCTTCCACCCCGTCATCGTACGTCTCCTTTCCGCGCTCGCGCGCGGCCGAAGGTAGAACAGGCTGCTTCGGCCGGGGTTACGGGCCGGAGCAGGATTGCTCCACCTCCGGGCAAAGTCCCTGGCGAACGGGCCCGAGGGTGCAGGCGGGCGTGCTGTGTGCGCCCGCGCACGTGCCCCTCATCGTCGTGAGGTCTTGTGGCCCGTCTGGGGCCTGAGGGACTTGGGTGGCCTGAACGCTCTCGGGGTCCGGGTTGCGGTGTGTGTCTTCAGGCCCGAAGTCGCGCTCTGGTGCGAAGCGGCGACGTGCCCCTCGGGGATGAGCTTCTCGGTCGGTTTCGTGTCGCACCAACTGGGCGTCACCCCGAGCCTCGGTGACTTGCAGAGGTCGTCGCCGGCGATGCCGGGTGTGCTGATGACGACCGCAACGCCGAAGCCGGCGATGCTGAGGAGCACGCGACGGCGATCCATGGGAACCTCCCGACCCGCCGAGACGAAGCGGGTGCTCGCGCCGAGCATCGGCACCTTCAGCGCAGGACTTGAGGCGTCCGGCGCCCGACACCGAAGCACGCCCGGTGGAGATCCGCAGCCGCCGTAGCAGGTGGCGTGGCGCATCGGTCGATGCGCGCTCGGTCGGGTTGAGACCGCGTCCCGGTCAGGGCAGGCTTGTGTTCAAGCAGGACGCTGGAGGTCAGCGCATGATCAGGGAACTCGCCGCATCGCTTCTCGTCACGGTACTCGCGGTCGGACCGGCCCTCGCCCGCTCCGCGGGGAATGCCGCCCGCGCGGCGACGCCGGCCCGCGCCGCCAACAGCGCGACGGCGCCGAGGGCCGTCGGCACGTCCCGGAAGCCTGCACTCAATTCGCGGGTCAGCACCGGGGGGCTCAAGCCGAAGCAGCCCAAGGGCTTGCCGACCACACCCGGAACGCTTGCTCCCTCGGCCGGGTCAAACCCGCTCGGTAAGGCGAAGCACACACCCTACTGACGCGACCGGCGCGGCGGCTCCTCGGCGAGCTGCACGCCGCGCCGGCAAGAGACCGGCTTGCGCCGGTCGTGCAGGCGCCTAGGGCTCCTTACACCGCATCCCGCGGTTGAAGACCTTGCAGTCGCGCACCAGCCCGGGCAGCACCCGGAGATCCGCGCTGTTCGCCGGCTTGTAGGTGAGCGTGAGCGTCGCCGGGCCAAGGAAGGGCGGCATGAAATCATCGGCGAGGGTGTGGTCAGCCCGCCAAGGCGGAGGAGCTTGATGGTGGCGCGCCACGCGGTGGGTACGCCCACCCGACGCAGCACGACCTTATAACTGCTCCCCGGCCCTCCGTTGGCGCCGTTCCCGCACTTCACGTAGCGCGACGAGGACCGGCACTGATTCCCATCCCAGTGGTGGCTCGCGTCGGCACCCAGGGTATCCTGAATGCGCACGGCGAGCCCCTCGGTGATGTCGAACTGGTCCTGCTCGATGAAGTCGGTCCGCAGGCTCGCACGGCTGTTGTCGACGGTGGCGGTCCGTCCTACGAGAATCACCTTCGTCACCTTGAGCAGATCGCACACGTCGCCGATGCCGTTGCCGTCGATGTCGCTCTGGTTGGGGTTGGAATTGACGGGGCAGTTGTCGCACGCGTTGCCCAGGCCGTCACCGTCGAGGTCGAGCTGAGTGGGGTTCGGCGTCTGCGGGCAGTTGTCGCAGAGATCGCCCACGCCGTCTTGATCGGCGTCGGCCTGGTCCGGATTGGCAACCATGGGACAGTTGTCGCAGATGTTGCTGAACCCGTCGCTGTCGTCGTCCACGACGCTCCCCTGACACACCCCCGACATGCACGAATCTCCCGTCGTGCACGTATCGCCATCCGTGCACGATGTGCCGTCGGTTGCCTTGACGTCCGTCGGGCAGGTGTTGCTCGTCCCGTTGCAGCTCTCCGCGACGTCACACGCGTCGACGGCGGCACGGCAGACGTCTGTCTTCTTGGCATCCGGTGGGCAGGTCGGGCTGCCTCCGGGACAGGT
>VBLA01000180.1 GCA_005879245.1 Deltaproteobacteria bacterium | reverse complement strand
CCGGCACGCGCCGCCGGGCGCTCGTCGCGCTAGCGCTTCCCCTAGCGACGCCCGCGGCCGCGCGGGCCGCGAAAGGTCGTCTGGCCCCCGGGGGCTGGCACGGGCTTCACGGCCAGCCGGTGGTCCGGCATGGGGCGGAAGAGCATCGTGTCGCAGGCCCGCTTCAGGCGGAGCCGGAGCTCGTTCCGCGCGACCGCGTCCTCGTTGGCCGCCATCACCGCCCTGATGGCGACATCGATGTGAGCGTGATGGGTCCCGTGGGTGAGCGAGACCTCCAGTCGCTCCTGACCGGGGACCTCCCGTACCTCGGCCGCAAGCCGCCGATCCACCGCCCGGGCCGTCGCGGTGATGATGCGGCGCACTTCCTGCCGGCTGTCGGTCATCTCCCCGCCTCGCCAGGTAATGGTAGGCGCGGCGCGCTGTCAACCGCGATCTCTACTCGAACACCCCGGCGTCGCGGAGCCGGACGAACTCGTCCGCCGGCATCCCGAGGAGCTCCCGCAGCACGTGCTCGGTGTGCTCACCCAGACGGGGCGCTGGCGCCTCGATGCGAGGCTCGAGGGCCGAGAAACGCATGGCGTGGGTCTCGACCGGATGGCGGCCGAGAACGGCATGCTCGACGGGGCGGAAGTGCTCGCGGTGGGCCAGCTGCGGGTCATCGTGCAGGTCGCCGAAGTCCTCGACCGCTGACGCCTCGACTCCCGCCGCCTGGAGCAGGTCGGCCACCGCCCCCGGGGTGCGGGCCCGCGTCCATTCCTCGAGCCGCTGCTCGATCTCGGGGGCGCGGGCGAGCCGTGCGGCGGTGGTGGCGAGACCGGGGTCGAGTGCCCAGGCAGGGTCGCCGAGTGCGCGCCCGAGCCGGCGCCAGTCGTCGTCGTCGTGCACGACGATGGCGACCCAGCGGTCGCGGCGCCCCTCGTCGGCGCAGCGGAACACCCCGTGGGGCGCCGCATGGCGAGAGCGGTTGCCCTGGCGCCCGAGCAGCTCGCCGTTCGCCGCGTAGGTGACGATCATCTCGGTCAGGCAGACGATGCCGCCCTCCACCTGCGAGAGATCGATGTGCTGTCCCTGGCCGGTCTTCCGTCGATGGAGCAGGGCCGAGGCGAGCAGCAGCGCGGCGAGGCGTGGCGAGAGCGAGTCGGTGATCGTCCCGAAGGGGCCGACGGGCTCGCGGTCGGGCCACCCCGTCAGGTGGTTGAACCCGGCCAGCGCCGACCCCTGGCCCCCGAAGCCGGGATAGAAGCGATGCGGCCCGGTCTGGCCGTTGAGACAGGTGCTGATCATCACCACGTCCGGGCGCTCCCGCACCAGGGAGGCGTAGTCGAGCCCCCACTTCGCCATCGCACCGGGGGCGAAGTTCTCCGCCACCACGTCCACCCAGAGCGCGAGCCGACGCGCGACCGCCACGCCCTCGGGACGCGCGAGGTTGAGCGCGACCGACAGCTTGTTCGCGTTCAGCACCGCGAAGTGATGCGCACCGTCGAGCCCGCCCGGCGTGTCGGGTGTCAGCCGGAGGACGCGGAGAAAGTCGGGTCGCTGCCGCGACTCGACGCGGATCACGGTGGCACCGTGGTCGGCGAAGTAGCGGGTGGCGACCGGTCCCGCCGCACCGCCGCCGAACTCGAGGATGGTCGTGCCGGTGAAGAGCCCCGTCACACGATGCCCTCCGCGCGCAGAGTGGCCACCTCTGCCGCGCCGATGCCGAGCTCGGCCAGCACCTCGCCGGTGTGCTCGCCGAGCTCCGGCGCAGGGCGCGGGACGCCGATACGAGTGCCGTCGGCGTCCGCCGAGGTCGTGATCGCGTGCCGTGTTGATCGGCGCCAGCATCAGGTTCCGCGCGCAGGCCGCCTCGTACAGCTCGGCCATCGTCTTGGAGAGGAAGAAGGCCGCGAACGGACCGGAGAGCTCGTCGATCTCGGCCTGGCCGAGGAGGTTCAGGTTGTGGCTCTTCCAGTCGCGCGTGCGGAGCGCCTCGGGCGCCATCCCGTGCTCCCCCATGTACTGGACCATGGCGACCAGGCCGGGCACGCGGGCCGGGCCGCCGCGCAGCGCGAAGGAGACGAAGCCGTCCTTGCAGGGCCAGATCTCGCGCGCCACGCCGTTCACCTGGCGCATGAATGCCCCGGCGCGTCCGCCGCGCAGGCCCGTCATCGGAAACATCGCCGCGCTGCCGATGTTCGGCATCACCATCGCTTCCTGGAGGGCGACGTCGACGTGCTGGCCCCGCCCGGTCTCCTCGCGCCCGAGCAGCGCGAAGACGACGCCGACCGCGGCCTCGATGCCGCCGTGGTAGTAGGAGACGGGCAGCGAGCAGCGGACCGGTGCGCGGTCGGGGTCGCCGGTCGCATAGAGGTTGCCGCTCCTCGCGCTGACGGTCAGATCCGAGCCCCGCCAGCCCGCATGTGGTCCGCTCTGCCCGAAGGGCGTGACGGCGCAGTGCACGAGCCGCGGGTTCTTTGCCTGGAGCTCCTGCCACCCGATTCCGCGAGCCGCCATCCGCCCGGGCGGTTCGCTTTCGAGGAGCACGTCGGCGCGCCGGATGAGGTCGAGGAAGAGCTCGCGGCCACGCGGACGGTCGAGGTCGAGCGTCAGGCCCCGCTTCGAGGTGTTCAGGGCAAGCCAGAGAAGCGCCCGCTCGGGATCGGGGATGCCGCCCCAGAAAGGTGGTCGCCGGCGGGCCGGGTCGCCAGCCGGGGGCTCGACCTTGACGACGTCCGCCCCGAGCTCACCGAGCAGCATGCCGGCGAGGAATCCCGGCTCGCCGGTGAGATCGAGGACCCGAATGCCGTCGAGGTTGCCGCCCATTTCCGATCGGCGCGGGACGCTAGCGGCCCACCGCCGAACCGTCAAGCGACGGGCCGTCGCGCCGCCGCCTCCTCCCGCCGAGTGGGCCGTGTGGCGATCGAGCTCGCGTTAGAGAAAGAAATCCATCATCAAGCCACGCGTATCCCAAACGACTCCACCGGGCCCGTACAGCGGCGCCCGTGCAGGTACATCAGTTGCTATCCCTCCCCGGACGGGGCGAGGGGGCGGTGACGTGGAAAACACAGCTATCTCGACGGGAAACGGCGAGCGGATGGGCGGGTGGTATGCCGGCGGACGCGCGGTCTGCTGCGGGGGAGGTGGAACCCGAGCGACGCATTCGTGGCGACCGCCGAAAAATTGCGCTGGCTTCCGGCATTCCCGGAAGCTCGTGTGGCCGGGCGTGGCGCTCCTCGTCGCATTCGCGGCGGGGCGCGCGCAAGCAGACCTCACGGCCGCCTATGACGGTAGCCTGAAGGTCCCGCGGAAGTCGGGAGCCGCCATGATCGCGGGCGCCCTCCAGCAGACGAACGTCGCCCTCTCCGGGACGCTCGCGGTGGCGTTCGACGACGACGCCGTGAGCGGAGTGTACTGGGTCAATGGCCAGATGCACGGCGCAAAGCTGACCCTCTCCGGCACGAACAGCGCAGGCGTCCACCTGAAGTGGAAGGGCAAGATGGCCCGGAGCGCCGTGCTGCGGGGCGTCGCCCATCTCTCGGGTGCCGGCAAGCGGTACAAGGGGATGCTCGAGCTGGTACGGCGAGACCCCACACCGCCCAGCAGCCCACCCCAGTCGTGCGACAACTCGTTCTTCACGGCCCAGGTGATGGGGCAGGTGCTGGGTCCGATCTGCGCCAACTGCCACGTGCCGGGCGGTGCAGCGGCGGCGGCCAACTTCCGCGTGACGCTCGGCGATCCGCTCGCCACGCAAGCGAGCGTCGGTCTCCAGATCGACCCCGCAAACCCCTCGGAGTCGCGCATCCTGACGAAACCTCTGGCCGCCGTGCCCCACGGTGGTGGGCAGCAGCTCAGCCCCGGGAGCGACCCCGAGAAGATCCTCGAGCAGTGGGTCAACCTGGTCGCCACCGGTCATCAGTGCGACGCGGGGAGCAACGTCCCCACCGTCGCGCTCTCACCCGCGGAGCTCCTCATGCGCGCCTCGATGGATCTCCGCGGTGCGCGGCCCGCCCTGGCGGAGCTCGACGCCGTCGAGGCCGACCCGAACGCGTACCCGAACCTCGTCGAGCAGTACCTTCACAGCCCGGAATTCCTCGAGCGCGTGAAGGATGCGTACGACGACGCGCTGCTGGTCCGCCGGGAAGACTTCAACGACGAGTCACGCGACGAGACCTCGGCGATCTATGGAGAAGCGCTCGAGCTGATCTCGTACCTCGTCGCCAACGACCGGCCGTTCACGGAGATCGGCACCGCCGACTACACCGTCGCCAACCAGCTCTTCCAGCGCGACACCCGGCGCCTGCCCTACCCGATGGATCCCGTGGCGGGTGACGCCTGGCAACCGACGCATTACACCGACGGTCGTCCGCATGCCGGGCTCCTCTCGACCAGCGCCTTCTACGACGTCTGGGACACCAACGACACCAACAAGAACCGGCGGCGTGCCAACCGCTGGTCGATCGTCTTTCACTGCTACAACTTCCTCGACACCCCCGTCGACGTGACGCGGAACGTCGACAACAACGATGCGGACGCCGTGCTGAACGCGGTCACGACCCGCAGCGACTGCAAGGCGTGTCACGATCGGCTCGATCCGATGGCCTCGTTCATGTTCCCGCTCGACAATGCCGCTCAGCTCGAGGGCGGCGACGGGACGCGGTTCTTCAGTGGCGACCCCGAGCGCTGGCGGTCCGCCAACAAGCGGCCGCCCGCCGTATACGGCATCCCCGGCACGGACATCCGCGACATGGGTCGGTTGCTCGTTGCCCATCCGAAGTTCGCCGAGTGCCAGACCAAGCGGGCGTTCAAGATGCTCTTCCTCCGGAACCCCCAGACGACGCCCGAGCTCAGCACCGCGGCCGATCTGGCGACGCGGTGGGGGTCGGAGGACAACTACAACTTCCGCGCGCTGGTCCGGCGCTGGATGCTGTCGGACGTCTACCGCAGCCGGCCCGAGACCGATGGCGCGGCTTGGGTGCGCCGCGTGTCGCCGGAACGCCTCGAGTCGCTGGTGAAGGACCTGACCGGATTCGTGTGGACCCGGCCGGCCCAGGACGACGAGGATGACGCCGATCCCAACTCCGACCCGCCGCGCACCGAACCCGTAACACTGCTCACCAACGAAGAGGACGGGTTCAAGATCATCCTGGGCGGCATCAACGGGACGAACGTGTCCGGCCGTTCCTACAGCCTGAACGCGTCGGTCGCGATCGTGCAACGGAAGGTGGCTTCGCTCGCGGCGGACTACGTGGTCCGTACGGACCTCGCCGCGGCCGATGCCGATCGCAAGCTGCTCGCCGGTGTGACCGGCACGGAAAATCCCGCCGTCGACGAAGGAGCGCTGCGTGGGCACATCGTCACCCTCGTGCGGCGCCTCTACGGTGAGCGCCTGGCGCCCGATTCCCCGCAGGTGGACGGCTGGTTCGGTCTCTACCAGGCGCTCTTCAACGACCTGACCCAGAGCGGGACCGGCAGCGGCCAAGTGCCGGGGACGGCGGGCCAGCGAGCGTGGCGGGGGCTGCTCGTCGCCATGCTGCGGAGCCCCAAGATTCTACTCTACTAGGCGACGTATCGTGCTCGTGAGCAAGGAGTGACTGGCATGCGGACGGTGGTGGATTTCGAGCTGACTCGTCGGACGCTCTTGAAGGCCGGCCTTTCGAGCGCCGCGCTGATGGCACTGCCCTGGTCCTTCGCGCGGCGGGCCAGCGCGGCCGTTGCGCCGCACTTCCTCGTCACCTTCATCGGGGACGGCGGCTGGGACGTGACCCAGGTGTTCGACGTGCACGATCCGGCCGATCAGACCGACGGTATCGACGTCGACGTGCCACAGGCGGTCTCGGGCCTGCCCCCGTCGCAGATCGCGACGGTGGGGGGGATCACCTACGTCTCGAACCCGGCGACGCGGCCTGCCGTCGACATGTTCTTCACGAACTGGGCGAGCCGAAGTGCCATCGTCAACGGCATCGACACCCGCTCGACGTCGCACGACCAGAGCCGGCAGCTCGTCCTCACGGGCTACCTCGACCCCACGCGGGCCGACTTCGCGGTCATGGCGGCGCATCACAACGGCATCGACCTGCCGCTGCCGCATCTCCTCCTGAGCGGCGCGAGCTTCGGCGGTCCCTTTGCGGGTCTGAGCGGCCGGATCGGTGGACAGCTGGGAAACGCCCTCGCCTACACGCGGGTCCCCCAGCCC
>VBLA01000589.1 GCA_005879245.1 Deltaproteobacteria bacterium | reverse complement strand
GGCTGCCGGCGGTCACGCGTTCGCGGCCGACCGGCACCACGTCACGGTCAAGCGCAGCCTGGATGCGGGGGAGCAGCAGCTCTTCATGGTGGACCTCCAGGCGATCGCCGAGGGCATGGCGGCCGACTTCCCGCTGACGGATGGCGACGTGATCCGGCTGCCGGCGTCGTCCATACGCCTTATCCCGTGGGGTGTTTGGAACATGGCAAAAGAGATTGTGCACGTCAGGGGCAGCGTCCTCCTCTTCTAGATCAGGAGAAATCCGTGTCGAGAAACGAGCTGATTCCCGCTCCGGAAGCGGAGACTCCGGCTCGCCCTGCGCCTCTCGCCCCGGGGCGTCCCGCGTCGCCCGAGGTGCTCGACGCGGAGTTCAGCGAGGCCCCGTCGCGGCATCTCCGGGACTACCTCCGGGTCGTCTACAAGTATCGCTGGCTGGCCTGCACGTGCTTCGGGCTGACGCTCGGACTCACGGTCTTCGTGACGCTCCTCACGCCGCGCAGCTACACGGCAACGACCCGTCTCCAGGTGACGCGCCAGTCGCCCATCCAGCTCCAGCTCGAGGAGAACGTCCTCCGCGTCGACGAGAACGACCGCAACGTGAACGGCACGTCGAGCTTCCTCGGCACGCAGGTGGCCGTGCTGCAGAGCCGCGACCTGGCGGAGCGCGTGATCCGCCGCCACCGGCTGGCGGAGAACGAGGCGTTCCTGCAACCGCGCGCGGGCCGCGCGGGGCTCCTCACGGTGAGCGGCCGGATACTGAGCCTGCTCCGGCCGCGCGGCTGGGGGGGATCGCCAGCGACCGGAAACGAGGATGCCGACAGCGGCGGAGCCACCGAGGCCGAGCCCCGCCTCCTCGACCGCTACATAGGCTACGTCGCGGTGCGGGACGTGCGCAACACGGACCTCGTCGAGGTGAGCTTCACGACGCCGAACCCTTCCCTCTCCGCCTTCCTCGCCGCGGCCCACACGCAGGCCTACATGGAGGCCAACGAGGAAGCGCGCCTCGTGACCAACGTGACCGCGAAGGCCTTCCTCGGCCAGCAGCTGCGCGAGTCGCAGCAGAGGATCGAGCGCGCCCAGGCTTCACTGCGTGCTTTCGCCGCCGAGCACCCGAACGTCGCGATCGACGACGAGACCAAGGTCGTGGGGCAGCGGATCTCCGAGCTGTCGAGCCTGCTCACCAAGACGGAGGGCACGCGCGTCGGGCTCGAGAGCCGCTACGAGTTCCTGACCAAGCCGGATACCGAGCCACTCA
>VBLA01000022.1 GCA_005879245.1 Deltaproteobacteria bacterium | reverse complement strand
GGGAGGTACTCGGATGAGCGTCGCCAAGGTGGGCACAATCGACCTCTACTACGACGAGCAGGGCAGCGGAGATCCGCTCCTCCTCGTCATGGGCCTCGCCGCGGATTCCGCGGCGTGGATGTTCCAGGTGCCCGACTTCGCGCGGCACCACCGCACAATCGTCTTCGACAACCGCGGCGTCGGCCGGAGCGCCAAGCCGCCCGGCCCGTACACCATCCACGAGATGGCCGACGACACCGTCGGCCTGCTCGACGCGCTCGGGATCGCCCGCGCGCACGTCGTCGGCGTGTCGATGGGCGGGATGATCGCGCAGGAGCTGGCCCTGCAGCACCCCGACCGGGTGCGCGGTCTCGTCCTCGCCTGCACCTATCCCGAGCCCGACGCCGACGTCGAGCGTCAGCTCCAGTTCTCGGTCGCGCAGTTCGGCGGGACGGTGAGCGCCGACGGCGAGATGAGGATCGACCTGGCGGCGCTCGATCCGATGCTCTTCTTCCAGCACCTCCTGCCCCGCGTGTTCAACCAGTCCTTCATCGACCAGGAGCTGCCGAAGCTGATGCAGCTCTTCAGTGGCGCCCTCCAGTACGGCTTCAGCATGGAGGCGATCTTCGGCCAGGTGGCGGCGGTAATGGGCCATCGCACGACCGACCGGCTCCAACGGATCACGGCACCGACGCTCGTCATCACCGGCGACGCGGACCTCCTCATTCCGCCGGCCAACTCCGCCGTGCTCGCCCGCCACATCCCGAACGCCCGGCTCGTCACCGTGCCGGGCGGGAGCCACGGTTTCAACTTCGAAACGCCGGAGATCTTCAACCGCGAGGTGCTCGAGTTCCTCGCCGGGGTGCCGTAGCGATGGCAACGCTCGATCTCGCGGGCAAGACCGCGCTCGTCACCGGCGCCGCGAGCGGCATCGGCCGGGCGAGCGCCCTCGCCTTCGCCCGCGCCGGCGCCGACCTCGTCGTCTGCGACCTGAACGAAGCGGGCCTGGAGGAGACGGCGGGGATGATCCGCGGGCTCGGCCGCGGCGTCCTGGCGCGCCGGGTCGACGTGGCGAGCCGCGAGGCGATGGGCGCATTCGCCGCCGAGGTGCACCGCGAGCGGGAGGCGGTGGACGTCCTCATGAACAACGCAGGCGTCGGCCTCGGTGCGCGCTTCCTCGAGACGCCGCTCGAGGATTGGGAGTGGATCCTGTCGATCAATCTCTGGGGCGTGATTCACGGCTGCCACTTCTTCATTCCACCCATGGTCGCGCGCGGGCGCGGTGGGCACGTGGTGAACGTCTCCTCGGCGGCCGGCTACTTCGCGACCGCCCAGCTCGCCGCCTACAGCACGACCAAGTTCGCCGTCTTCGGCCTCTCCGAGGTGTTGCGCGAGGAGCTCCTGCCGCACGGCATCGGCGTCACCACGGTCTGTCCGGGCCTCATCAACACGCCGATCGTCGCCACCTCGCGCCTGCGGGGCCGCGCGGCGAGCCCCGGAGCACGCCAGTTCGCCATCGACGCCTACCGGCGGCGCAACTACGGCCCCGAGCGGGTGGCGGTGAACATCCTGAAGGCCGTGGCGCGGAACCGCGCCGTCGCCCCGATCTCACCCGAAGCGTGGGCGATGTACCTGATGAAGCGGTTCGCCCCGCGGCTCACCGCCCGGCTCAACCGGGCGCTTGCTGCCCGCATGGAACGGGCGATGGCGGCGAGTGATGCTCACGCCTCGGCAAGCTCCTCGGGTGCCGCGCTCGGATCGTAGTAGAGCTCTTGCTGGCCGATCCGACCGTCCCGGTAGCGGTAGATGACGACGTAGTTCGAGCGGAGACGGCGCCCGGCGTGCGTCCAGTCGAAGTGGACGCGGACGAAGGCCGCCTCCCCGCCAGGCACGATCAACGTCTCGACGGCGCGGTACTCGATCTCCTGGCAGCGCTCGATCGTGTGGGCGATGAACCCGAGGGCGTGCTCGACTCCCTCGATGCGCCGGGGCCAGCCGAAGAGACGCACGGTGGGACTCAGGTAGACGACCTCGGGATGATAGAGCGGGCGAACGAGGCTCAGGTCGCGGGCCGCGAAGGCGCGCGCGAAACGCTCTTCTTGTTCGGCGAGCGCCGTCTCGGTGATCGGCCCCGTGGTCATCGCGCCCTCCTCGCTAAACCACCCCGATGACGAGCGAACGTGCGAACCAGTCTCGCTGGAACGGGCAGCCCGGATTCTTCGAGATCTGGTTCCTCGTGGTCTTCGACGCGTCCACGCGACGGGCGTGGTGGCTCCGCTATACCACCTTCGCACCCGCCCCCGAACAGGCGAGCGCGGCCCGCGCGACCCTCTGGGCCGCCGCGTTCTCCGTCGATGCACCGCCCGTCGCGGCGAAGGCCATCTTCCCGGCGAGCGCCTACGCCACCGACCACGAGCGCTTCGGCGTGCACGTCGGGCCCGCCGTCCTGACGAACGGGACCTGCCGCGGCGAGGTGGCATCGAACGGCCACGAGATCGCGTGGGACCTCCGCTTCCCACCCGCGGCGCGCGCGGCCGAGCACGGTCCCTGGCTCCTCCACCGCCTGCCGCTCCCCACCCGCGTCGCCCATGCGAACCACGACGTCTCGTGTCAGGGGTGGGTGAGCGTCGACGGTAGACGGGTCGCGCTCGACGGCGCCCGGGCCACCCAGAAGCACATCTGGGGTACGCGCCGCGTGGAGGAGCTGCTCTGGCTCTATTGCCCGCAGTTCGCCGCAGAGCCCGGAGCCCGCTTCGAGGCGACGTCGGTCCGCCTGCAGCGGCGGCGCCTGGCGCCGCGGCTGGCGCCGATCTGGCTCCGCAGCCGTGAGCGCACCTTCGACTGGAGCGGGCTCGGCTCCGTCTTCCGGAACCGCGTGGTGCCGACCGGCCTCGGGCGGGTCGAGGTCCGGGCCGTCTCCGTCACGAGCGCGCTCGTCGGCAGCGGCTGGTGCGAGCCCCGGTCGCTGGTGGGGTACGTCTATCGCGACCCGGCTGGCTGGGACGTGTACGTGGCGCAGAGCGACGTCGCCTCGTGTGCCCTGGAGCGGTTCGAACGGCGCCATCCCCTCGCCGCATGGCGGTCGGCGGGGCGGCTCACCGCGGAGCACGGCGCGGCGCTCGAGTTTCACGCCCCGGAGCCGCTCCCCGGCGTGTCGTACCTCGCCTGGGACGCCGTCTGACCCGCTAGCGCTTCACGGCGGGGAGCCGTCCCGTCATCTCCGACTCGAGCAGCTCGGACGCCCACTTGACCCCCATCGCCCGGAGACGGCTCTTCGAGGTGGCATAGGCCGTCGGGTCGAGGGCAGCGAGCGGGGCCGCGGCCTCCGCGGCCGCCGCGAGGAGCTGCTCGGGGGGGACGACGGTGTCGACGAAGCCACGCGTCTTCGCTTCCGCCGGCGAGTACGAGCGGGCGTGGAGCATCGCCTCGGTCCGCCAGCGCGGCGGGATCGCCGATCGGGCGATGAGGATCGCCCAGCTCGGCAGCGCGAGGCCGATGGCGACCTCGTTCAGCCGGAGACGGGCGGCGGTGTCGGCCGCAACGCGCAGATCGCAAGCGAACATGAGGAGCGCGCCGCCCGCGATCGCGTGGCCGCCCACCGCCGCAACGGTGGGAATCGGGAAGAGAAACACGCGGAGCATGGTCCGCGCGAAGGTGATCAGCGTGGTGCGGAGCTCCGCGGCGCCGAGCGTCGGCAGGAGCTTCAGATCGAGACCCGCCGAGAAGACACCCGGACGCCCGGTGATGATGACCGCGCCCGGCCTCTCGCGCTCCGCGCGGTCGAGCGCGGCGCCGAGGGCCTCGAAGAAGCCGAGGCTCATCGCGTTCACCTTCCCGTCGTCGAGGGCGATGCGCGCGATGCGTTCTCCCGCCTCGTAGGTGACAGCGCTGCTCATGAACGGCCTCTCGCAGCCCGGTCGACCTACGTCAACGGCCCGCCGGGCCGCCGTAGGTGCGACGAGCGAGCGGTGGGACGGCCGCGAGTTATCAGGGCTCGGCCGCGTGTGCTCCCGGCACGCTTCCTGCTGTGTCCGATCCCACGCGCTCACGCCAGCCAGAGCTCGCGTGGCGCACACCATGCGCACACGTATAGCAACCTTCGCCGCTCTCATCCTGCTCTTCGCCGTGACGCCGGCCACTGCCGCCGACGAGGGAGCACGACTCCTCCGCTGCCAGCAGCGCATCGCCACCGCGGCGGCACACTTCGTCGCCCTGCGCCGCCAGGCGCTCACGGGCTGCGTCGAGAAGGCGCTCCGCTGCCCGTCCGCGCTCACCAGCACCGCGACGGCGGCCGACGACGCCTGCCTCGCCGCCGTCGCCGACCGGTGCCGGGCCCGGCTGGCCGCCATGCAGCGCGCCCAGGTCGGGCTCGATATGGCGGGGCCGCGCTGTACGCACAGCGTCTCGCTCGGGGGATTCTTCGGCGCGGACGGCCTCTCCTTCGAGAACGAGGGGGCCTACTGCCCGCAGATGGCGATCGGGCCCGACGTACCCACCGACACCTCCCGCTGCCAGCGCTACGCGCTCGCCTGTACCACCGATGCCGAGGTCGCACTGGCCGCCCCCCGCGCGGCGGAGCTCGTCAACCGGCTCGGGGTGTCGGTGGAGGATAGCTGCCTCGTCGGCGCACTCTGCGGCAATGGCGTGATCGACGACGGCGAGGAGTGTGACGACGGCGCAGACAATTCCAGCCTCCTTCCCGACCACTGCCGCCAGGACTGCACCTTACCGCGTTGCGGGGACGGGGTCGTCGACCCCGGCGAGGGCGAGGAGTGCGACGACGGGAACCTCGTCGACGGCGACGGCTGCGACAGCGACTGCACGGTCGCGAGCGGCGTGTGCGGCAACGGCGTCGTCGACCCGGGCGAAGAGTGCGATGATGGAGCGCTCAACTCCGCCCTCCTTCCCGACCACTGTCGGACGGACTGCACCGCACCTCGCTGCGGGGACGGCGTGATCGACTCGGGCGAGGAATGCGAACCGCCGGGGACGCCCGCCTGTGACGACAATTGCTTGCGGCGGGTGCCGGGTGCCCTCGCCGCGGACACGACGGGCGCCTCACCCGAGGACGCGCTGCGGTGCGAGCAGGCGATCCTGAGCAGCGGCGCCACCTTCTTCGACCGCTACCGCAAACGCCTCGAGCACTG
>VBLA01000021.1 GCA_005879245.1 Deltaproteobacteria bacterium | reverse complement strand
GGCGCGGGCAAGACGCGGCACTCCGCTGTGACCAATCTCAACGCGGTGGGCATCCCGGATATCGTCGCACCGAGCATCACCGGCCACCGCTCGCTCGCCGTCTTCAAGCGCTACGGGATCAAGCGGGAGTCCGTCCAGCGCGCCGCCATGGAGAGGACCGCGCAGTACCTCGCCGCCCTCGGCGGGGGGACAGGGCCGACCCGACGCGACAGGGGCGCGGCGTGACCCGGACCGTACACACTCCACGTACACACTCGACCGCCGAGCGCGTCGCGAGCCCGTGATCGCTGCGCTTTCTCACCGCTCGGGGGCTGCAATGCCCAGCTTGTCCATCCTGTACTTCAGGATGCGGCGGGTGGTGCCCAGCATGTCGGCGGCCCGGGTCTGGTTGAAGCTCGTCTGCCCGAGCGCCTCGAGGATGATCTCCCGCTCGAACTCGTCGACCGCGGTGCCGAGCGACTTCCGGCCCTCAAGCACCTGCTCCTTGATCGTGCCGGGATCCTGCTCGCTCCGCCGGATCTGGTCGGGCAGGTCCTCGAACGCAATCGTCGGCCCCTCGCAGAGGACGAGCAGTCGCTCGAGGAGGTTCTCCAGCTCGCGCACGTTCCCCGGCCAGGGGTAGCGGAGGAGGGCGTCCACCGTTTCCGGTTTCAGGGTCTTCTCGGGGATCCCCATGTCCCGCGCCTTCGACTGGGCGAAGTGGCGAATGAGCAGAATGAGGTCGTCGCGACGCTCGCGGAGCGGCGGCAGGTGCACGGTCACCACGTTCAACCGGTAGAACAGATCCGGGCGAAACGTCCCGTCCTTGATGGCCGCACCCAGGTCGCGGTTGGTCGCGGCGATGATGCGCACGTCGACCGTGACGGGCTTCGTGCCCCCGACGCGCAGGAACTCGCCATGCTCGAGGACGCGGAGGAGCTTCGCCTGGGTCCCGGGCCCCATCTCGCCGATCTCGTCGAGGAAGAGGCTGCCCTCGTGGGCCATCTCGAACTGCCCGAGCTTCTTCTGGTGGGCGTCGGTGAAGGACCCCTTCTCGTGGCCGAAGAGCTCGCTCTCGAGGAGGGTCTCGGGGATCGCCGCACAGTTGAGCGTGACGAGCGGGCGGCGGCCGCGGGGGCTCTGGTAGTGGATCGCCTTGGCGATGAGCTCCTTCCCCGTGCCGCTCTCACCGGTGATGAGCACGGTCGTCTTGAGGGGCGCGACCGTGAGCACCGTCCGGAAGACCTCCTGCATGCGGGCCGACCGGCCGATGATGTTGTCGAGCTGGTAGCGCCGGCCGACCTCGCTGCGCAGCTCCTCGACCTCACGCACCAGCTCGGCCCGCTCGGTCGCCTTGTCGAGGATCACGCGGAGCTCGTCGACGTCGAAGGGCTTGGTGATGTAGTCGAAGGCGCCGAGCTTCATGGCGCCGACCGCCGTCTTGACCGTCTTGGTGGCGGTCAGCATGACGATCGGCAGGTTCGGGAAGCGGACCCGCAGCTCCTCGAGGAGCTGCAGGCCGTCCATCCCCGGCATCACGATGTCGAGGAGGACGACGTCCACCGACGTCGCGGCGAGCGTCTCGAGCGCCTCGCCCGAGGAGCCGACGGCGAACGGCTCGTAGCCCTCCTTGAGGACCATGCGCAGTGACTCGCGCACCCCCGGCTCGTCGTCGACGATGAGCACCCGTCTCGTTCTCACTGAGCTCTCCACCGCATCCCCTCCCTCACCCCGCCGCGTCCCCCTGCGGAACCGGCAGACGCACCACCAGGGTCGTCGCTCCCTCGGGCCCCGGCACCACCGCGAGCCCGCCGCCGTTCCGGGCCAGGACCCCGCGCGCCAGGCGGAAGGCGAGCGGGAGCAGCGTCGGGTCGCCGAGCGTGCTCCGCAGCTGGGAGGTGTCGCCCGGCGCCGCCAGCCGGCGCAGGCGCTCCGCTGCAGCGCCACCCGCCGCGAAGCGCAGGCTCACGACGCCGTTGGCCGTCGCCTCGATCACGAGCTCTTCGCGGGCCGGCACCTCGCGTCCCACGCCCGCGACGAGGTTTCGGAGCGCATAGGCGAGCTGCTCGGGATCCGCCGCGCAGCGCGCACCGGGAGCGGTCGCCTGTCGCACCCGCACCTCACGTCCCGCGAGCTCCGGCCTCACGTCGGCGAGTACCCGGTCGAGGAGCGGCCCGACCTCGATCGACTCCTTCCGCGGCGTCGTGAGACGGGCGAACTGGAGCGCGTTCTCGAGGACGTCGTCCATGCGCCCGATCGCCTCCTCGGCGAGGCCAGCGAAGCGCTGCCGCAGCTCGGCGTCGTCGAGCAGCGCCGGCAGGTGCTGCGCGAAGGTCTTGATCGTGACGAGGGGATTGCGGAGCTCGTGCGCCAGCTCCGCGAGCAGGAACTCGAGCTCGGCGCCCGCCTCGCGCCGCGGCTCTTCCGGGACGGCGAGCGCGGACGGGGCCTCGAGCCCGAGGTGCTCCGCCTCGATCGTCTCGCCGGGGGCGAGCAGGAAGGCCCGGGCGAGGACCGTCTCGAGCTCCGCCAGGTCTCCCGGCCAGGAATGCGCCGTGAGGTGAGCAAGCGCGCTCGGGCTGAGGCGCGGGGCGGTCCCCCCCCGGCGACGGGCGAGCACACCGAGCGCCGCCTCCGCGAGCGCCGGAAGATCCCCCGCGCGGGCGGCGAGGGGCGGCACCTCGACGACGACGGCCGCGAGGCGCCCGGCGAGGGCGCCCGGGAGCGACACCCCCGGCTCGACGCCCGCGAGCACCCAGATCGTGCCGTCGTCGAGGAGCGCCTCCAGCGCCAGCGCCGTCTCGGGCGCGAGCGCCCCGGCGTCGAGGTAGAGCGTCGTGCCCGCAGCCAGGCCGGTCAAGGGTGGACGCCGGCCGCTCGCCGCGACGAGGGGACCGCCGCGACCGGCGTCGGCGTGGAGCGCCCGCGCCAGGAGGAGCCTGCCCGCGGCGGCGGGCACGGCGAGGAGGACGGGAACCACCGCCGCGCCGGCGCGCCGCGCGACCGGCACGAGGCTGGCTGCCGCCGCAGGCAAGCGGGGCGGGGCCAGAAGCGTCGCTCCCGCCGCCGCGTCGAGCGGTGGCAGGGCGGTCCGGCCGCGCGGCTCAGCCGGCAACGACGTCGACCTGCGGGCGGCTCGCCCGCACGGGGAAGTGGATGGTGAAAACCGTTCCACCCTCCGCCCGTGGCGCGGCGGTGATCCCGCCTCCGTGGTGCGTCACGATCTCGTGGGCGACGAAGAGGCCGAGCCCGCTGCCGGCATCCTTGGTGGTGAAGAACGGATCGAAGATCTGCTCCAGGTGCTCGGGCGCGATCCCGCGGCCCGAGTCGGCGACCGCCACCACACAGGAGGGTTCTTCCCCACTCTCGTCGGTGCGCGTGGTGATCTCGACCCTGCCGCGCGCGGCGCACGCCTCGATGGCGTTCAGGATGACGTTCATCAGCACCTGCTTCACTTGCGCCTCGTCGACCGTCACGAGGGGCAGGGCCGGATCGCTCATGCAGGCGACCACCACGCCGCGCCGGCGCGCTTCCGCGTCGAGCAGGCGCACGATCTGTGCGACGAGCTCGTTCAGATCGGTCGGTTCGACCTGCGCGGGCGCCGGGCGGGCGAAGGCCAGGAGGTCGTTGATGAGCCCGCAGATGCGCTCGACCTCGCCGAGCGCGAGGTCACGGAAGGTGGTGCGGAACTCCTGGTCGCCGAGACGCTCGGGCAGGAGCTGGATGAACGTGCGGACGGAGACCAGGGGGTTGCGGATCTCGTGGGCGACGCCGGCGGCGAGCGTGCCGAGCGCGGAGAGCCGGTCGGCGCGCGCGAGCAGCTCGTGCGCCCGCACCAGGTCGGCAGCGAGCTGCGCGTGCTCGAGGAGCAGGGCCGCGGCCTCCGCCATCCGACTGGCGAGATCCACGTCCGCGGGCGGCAGGGCGACACCGCCCCGCGGCGCGAGGAGGAGCATGCCCGCCACGCGCAGACCCGAGCGCAGGGGCAACGCGAGCGTCCACGGTCCGCCCGGCGGCTCCGCATCCGGCTCGCACGGCGGAAGATCCGCCACACCATGCGTCGCGACGGGGACGAGGAGGGCTCCCGGGCTGCTCTCGAGGAGGAGCGCTGCCCGCTCGAGACCGAGTGCCCGGACGACCAGCTCCAGGAACGCGCCGGCGGGGCCGGCAACCTCCGCCGGCAGTCCACCGTTCCCCCGCCCGTCGCGCCGGCGCCGCGCCCCCGTTCGCCCTCCTGCCACCACCCCATCCCCTCGCCCCGGCCCCCGGCTGGCCGGTGTGCAAATTTGTTCGGCGTTGTAAACGCCCGCCGACAGGAAGTCAATTCGCGAGGGGCGGCGACGCGGAGGAGTCGGGGGCCTGACGGAGCATCCGGATGACGCCGAAGGCGAAGAGGGCGAAGCCGAGCGCGGAGAGGAGCTGCCCCGAGGTCAGCAGCAGCTGGTAGAA
>VBLA01000020.1 GCA_005879245.1 Deltaproteobacteria bacterium | reverse complement strand
GCGTCGGCATGATCCCGCACTTCACGGTGCGGGACATGGACGCGCTTGCGGCGACGCTGAAAGAACGGCACGTCCCGTGGCTCCGCGAGCCCAAGGACGAGGGCTGGGACATCGAGGCGTTCGTGGCCGACCCGGACGGCTACCAGTGGGCATTCGTCGCGCCGTCTCGGCAGCGTGCGGCTTCCCGATGATCTCGCAGGCCGGGCGGATTGCGTGGACCGTTACCGGAGGCGTAGCACGACACCCCCGCTCCTCCTACTCGCCGGCTCGCCGGCTTTGGCTTTCCGAGGCGCGGGCTTTGGCGGTGGGATGCACGGCAGCGGCGGCCGGTTCGGCACCGCTTCGGGTCTCCACGGTGGGTTCGGCGCGACATCGCACGCACCCGGCTTCGGCGGGCACTTCGTCACCCATCCGGGAGTCTTCCACGGGGGCTTCGATCACTTCCACGGCGGGTTTGGCCGTTTCCCCGTCCATCGCGGCTTCGACTTCCGCTTCCACCACTTCTTCCCTCACCGCTCCGTGTTCTTCTTTGGCTTCGGACATCCGTTCTTCTTCCCCTCCTCGCGGATCGTCATCGTCAACCAACCGTTCTTCTTCCCGCCCTTCGGGTTCTTCGTGAACGCCCCGTTCTTCTGCTTCCCGTGCGGGATCAGCTTTGCGACCCAGGCCGTCTTCCTCGATCACATCCACCGCTTCCATCACTTCCACGGCATCCCGCCGCACGTCCACGTCGCGACCGGTTCGCACGCGGTCTTTGTCGGAGCGTAGGGCGACCGACGCTCATCGCCTGCGGGAGTCGATCTTCGCGGGATCGGGTCGGACTCTGTTCGCTTCGACCTGAGCGTCTAGCGGCCGCCGTGTTCACCGTGACCGCCGCCAGCGTGCCCGCCGTGTAAAGCGTGACCGGCGGTGGCGTGGCCTCCACGCTGGCCGGTCATGCCGGTGCTACTTCCACGCGCAAACCCGTGCGCGTTCAGAGATGAAGTCAGCGAGGAACCCAGCGACGAAGCTCCAAAGCCATAGGCGGGTTGTCCCATGGCGGGCGGGTCGCTTCCTTTGACTCGCTCGGCTCCGACCCGCCCGACTCCGGAGCGCGCTGGGTCCGTCCGAGCGCAAGGACGCGGTTCGAGGCCGCGTGCCACTTCGAGGAGGGAGCGCCGACGATCTCGAGTGTCCCCGAGGGGGCACAGGGTGCCAACTTGTCACAGAGGAGCGGCTCCCTCCCTTCGCTGTCGTGCTTCGCCTGGGGGTGTTCCGCGAACCGTTTCCTCCGCGCTTCTCCGGGCCCATCGGGGAGACGCACCTGCCGTCTGGTACGTCGCCAATGCGCGAGCGGTCGCGGTGGTACGGCAGCTGCTAGGCGCCCCTGAGACAGGAACACCTGACGTGAGGTCCGCAATGAGATTGGTGCTCGCGTTGACAGCGGCGGTGCTGCTCGCCTCACCAAGTGGCCCAGCCGGAGCGAGGGACACTTGCCATGGCCCGAGCTGCACGCATGGCGTTCCCGGATCAGGGCCGGGGGGGTCGCCCGGGGCTGGGCACCAAGGGGGAACGCCAGGAAACGGACATGGCCCGGGGAGCAGAGGGCCGGCTGCCTGCGAAGCCGCCCGCTGCATGGTGCAGTCAGCGGTCGATGAAAGCTGCCCCTGCGACGCGGCGGCAAATCACGGCAGCTATCTCAAGTGCGTCGCGCGTGCATTGGGGCAGTTGGCCGCCCAGGCTGCGGTTCCCCACCCGTGCGTCGGGCGAATCATGCGCTGCGCGGCGCGATCGACCTGCGGCAAGCCGGGCGCGGTGACGTGCCAGACGGCAGAAAGCACCTGCGATTCAGCGAACGGCACCTGCACCAACGCTCCTAGCGTAAGTTGCACCGCGGACAGTGATTGCGGCACCGAATGTAGCATCGCCTCCTCGGCCGATAGCTGCCAGACGGCGGGCGGGACCGTGGGCACGGGCACCACCTGCTGCGCCGCCTGCACCACGACGACGACGAGCGTCACGACGACTACGACCACCACGATGACGCCGTGACCATTGGGCGAGGCGATTGAGGAGAAGCTCGGGCGGAAGCGGGCGCCACAGCCCCTCGGTTCGGCTTCTCGCTTCGTGGGCACGTTTGAGGTGCCGTTGCCCATGGTCTCAAGCTCAAAGCCGAACACCCCCCGACCGAGTTGCGGAAATCGCGGGAGGCGCCTTCTAGCCCTTCTGTCCCGTCACCCGACTGGGGAGTGGCCTTTCCTCCTGCACCAAAAACCGTGCGAGGGCGTTCTACACGCCTTTACCCGCTAGCTGCGCGCTGCGCTGCGGCACTCAAGGACGCCGCCGACCGCGCCGCCACCGGCCTGTAACCGAAAACGCATGCGAGAAGGGTAAAGATTCCTGACACCCGCTTCGGGCTGGCCCCGACCCGAAGGCTGGTGTCCGACCCGAAGGCTGGTTGACATCATCACCGGCACGACCTTATGGCCCCCGGCATGCGAGAAGCCCTGCGGGCAGTCATGCTGGCCATCTTGGCGTTGGTCGCGCCGGCGGTCGCAAAGCGGCCCCTGTGCCAAGACGGCCGCTTCGTGCAAGCGGCGCCGATCGTGCCGGGCATCGCGCCGCGGCCGTCCGATGCCGTCGTCGTAAGGGATGGAGAGCTCTCGATCGAGAGCGGCTGCGCCCCGACGCCCGTGCACGAGAAGGCCTTGCGCAGGGGGGGCACCCGCGTCCACGCCAAGTGGAAGACCTGCGGAACCCTGCGCGACGTACGCTTCGCCGGGACTATCCGCGACGACGGCGACGCCTGCGTCCGGCTCGACGGAGCGCTCCGGGCACGGAAGATCCACGCCGTTGCGGTCGCGGCGACGCGGACGCGCTGCGGTGACGGCATCGTGGATGCCGGCTCCGGTGAGGTCTGCGAGCCCCCCGCGCCCCACTGCTCCGCGCAGTGCCAGTCCGAGCAGCTGTCCGGCGGCGGCACTCCCATCGAGGCGCCGGCGCGCGCCTGGACATGGGTGCCATTCGACGACGCCTTCTGCGCGAACGGCAGCACGACCGGCATCGGCATCAATCCGGGCGATGCCGGCGGTCGTGTGTTCATCTTCCTGAACGGCGGCGGCGCCTGCTGGGATGCGTTCACCTGCTACACGCTGGGGACGGCGGCGAACATCGAGAGCGGCTACGGCGCGACGCAGTTTGCCGGCGACGCCGCCACGTTGCTCACCAGCTCGTTCTTTGATCGCCACGACGACACGAACCCGTTCCGGAACGACAGTTTCACCTTCGTGCCGTACTGCACGGGTGACGTGCACGCCGGTAGCAAGCCGGACGCGAATTACGGCGGGCGCATCACCCACCACGTCGGCTACAAGAACATGACGGCGTACCTCACCCGCCTGGTGCCGACGTTCTCGAGCGCGAGCCGCGTGATCCTGTCGGGGTCGAGCGCGGGCGGTTTCGGTGCGCTCGCAAACTGGTGGCAGACGCAGCAAGCGTTCGGCACAGTCCGGGTGGATCTAATCGACGATTCCGGGCCGCCGCTGCCCGCGCCGTATCTCACCGAGACCCTCGAGCAGACGTGGCGGAACGCCTGGAACCTGGCCGCCGCGATGCCGGCGGGATGCACCGCCTGTGCGGACGATCTCGACGCCGTGATGGGCTTCTACGGCATGCAGCTCCCCGGCCATCGCGCCGCACTGCTCTCCTACACGCGGGACGGCGTCATCGGCGCGTTCTTCCAGCTGAACGGCGACAGCGTGGAAGCCGCGCTCGGCGCGCTCGCGGGCGAGCTGGCACCGTACGACATTTGGCGACACTTCTACGTCACGGGGTCGAGCCATACGATGCTCGGCTCGCCAGGCGTGTCGCAAAACGGCGTGACCGTGCGGACGTTCGTCGCGCAAATGGTCGACGACGATCCGGCATGGGCAAGCGTAGAGCCCTGAGCGGGAGACGCTTCATGAGCCGGGATCGCCGGTGGCCCGGGCGAGTTCAACCCACCGAGGCCGCCCGGACTCAGAGCCGCCGGCTGATGGTGTAGTGCAGCCGGTACGAGCCGCCCGTCACGGTGCACGTCTCGCCGCTCGGGCAGTCGGCGTCGGTCAGACAGAGCTGGCTCGCGGTCGTCGAGCAGCTCCCGCCCTCACCCCCCACGCTCTGCGTGACGTAGGAGTCGGACTGGCCGCGAGCCGGAAGCGTGGCGGCGGGGAGCATCACCTCGAGGTCGCCGACGTCGTGGCTCGCCGCGTTCAGGAGACAGGCGAGGGTGTCCGTGGGCCCGAAGATCTCGGCGTCCCGGCGGATCGACATGCCGTACACGGACTCGCGGCAGTCGAGGCTGTGGCCGGTCGCGTGCAGGCGCAGGATGCCGCCCGTGGTCGGGACGGCCTCCTCGTAGAGGAGACTCTGCGGGACGGTCGCCGGCGCGACGATCCCGTCCAGGCCGGCGAGCTTCTGCCAGTTCCCGTTCGCCTCGAGGAACACCTCCCAGCCGGGGATGGTGCCGCCGAAGGTGCGGCAGGTCTCGCCCGGGGGACACGGTGTCGCGCTGCAATCCTGCGTCGAGGTCTCGGAGCAGCGCATGCGCTGGCTCACCGCGGGATTCACGGGTTTGAGCGCGTTCAGGATCTCGATGGCCGTCACCGCGAGCCTTACCTTCGCCATCCGCGTCCGCTCGCCATGCCACCCCGCGATGATCGTCTTGCCGACCAGGGTCGGGAGCTGGCCGGCGATCGGCGTCGTCATGTCGACCACGGCGTGGACGACCGGCGTCGGGCCGTCGACGAACGTGGTCACCACCGTCGGCGCGGGAAGTCCGCTCGGGGTCTGGTCGTTCACCCTGACGCGCGGCGGGCGCGTCGTGTTCGCCGGCCGCGGCGGCAGCGGGATGTCGAAGGCGAGGTTGGTCGTGTTCACGTTCGCGAGCGGCTGCGAGAGCGGGAAGCATTCGATCGTGGCCTGTTCGGACGAATCCGCTTGATGCGTGACGACGCAGCGGTCACCGGCACCGCCGCCGTCGGGGGTGATCCAGAGGTCGGTGCGCGTGGCGCGCCGGCCGGAACGGCGGCGGCGGTTGAACGAGTAGCCCCCGCCGAGCCGCGTGACGGCCACGGCCTGCGGGGGGTGGATCTCGCTGTGGTAGTTGAAGACAGTGCCGACGCAGGTCTCACCCGGGAGGCACGTCGGGCAGCCAGGCGCCGCGCAGTCGCTGTCGAGGATGCACTGCTGGGTCATCGTGGTCGAGCACGAGCCGAGCGGATCGGGGTCCGGGTGCCCGCAGTCCCAGATCCAGCGGCCGACGGTGGTGATCCGGTCGCCGGGTCCCGCCCACGCGAAGAGCGGGTACTTCCCGATCTCGAGCTCCCACTCGAGCGTGCCGGCCTCCTCGCCATGCGGCCCGACGTTCCCGGTGGCGACCAGCCCCAGGTCGGCGGCGTCGACGTCGATGAGCGTGTTCTGATCGTCG
>VBLA01000019.1 GCA_005879245.1 Deltaproteobacteria bacterium | reverse complement strand
CAAGGCAGAGTCCTAGTACCTTCGGCCCGCGGGCCGCGATTGGCCCGTTACGCGACTGGCCCGTTACTGGAAGCTCGTGATCGTCAGCTGGAACGGGACATTGGTCCCGCCGAACGGCTGCACGAGCGCGTACCAGGTGCCGGCCGTTGGCGTGGGGAGGTCGATCGACTCGTACACACCCGCGTTGTCGGACTTGCTATCGAAGACCACCGTGGTCGGCGGCGCGCCCTGCTTCAAATAGAGGTCGATGTCGTTCACGCCGGCGTCGATCCCGTTGAGCGTTGCACGCAGGCGGGCCGTGCCCGGGGCGATGGTGAACGACACGAGGCGCGGGCTGGACGCGTCGCCCAGCGTGCTCACGAGTGTGCCCACCTCGGTGTCGTGCGCAGCGATCTCGCACGTAGCTAGCCCTGCGGTGGAGGTCGTCCCGCTGCACCCGTCGCCGAAGGTCGCCATGGTGTCGAGCATCTGCACCTGTGCGTTCGTGCACTTCGCCTCGATCGTGGGCTGCACCCTCGCCGCCGCCGTCCCGATCCGCGCGGTCGTGTTGGCGTCGGGACAGCTCGTGACCCAACCCTTGTCTTCACTCCCCTGACACTTGGCGAGCGCCTTCAGGCGGCTGCTGCCGTAGGTGCCGGTCGCCTTCGCGATGGCCTCCTGGCAGTCGAGGAGGTCAGCATCGGCGATCGGGGTCGACGGGCTCGCGTTGGCGTACTCGACGTCGAGGAGGTTCGTGACCTGGGCATCGCCCGCCGCGAGCAGGCAGGTGGCAAGGCCGTTCGCGTCGCTGACCCCGGCGCAGGGGCCCGCGGGGAGGATGGTGGGGACGGCCGGACACCGGATCCCGAGGACGGTCGGATCGACCCTTGCCGCGGCGCTCGCGATCCTCGAGGCGGTCGCGGCATCGGGGCACGGACCGGAAACGTGGCCCTCGTCGACGCCGTCGAGGCAGGCCTGCATGAGCTTCAGCTCGGTGCTCGCGTAGGCGGAGTATCGCTTCCGGACCAGCGCGCGGCAGGTCTGTGCATCCCGGTCGATGCCATGGAACTCGTCGGTGGTGATGGTCGTCCCCGGATCGCCGACCTGCGTGATCGCCCCGCACGACGTGCTGGAGAGATCCGCTCCGCCGATCGACTGGATGAACGTCCGATTCTGGAAGATGTTGGTATCGTCCGAGATGTCCGTCGGACGACAGTTGCCGCTGGTACCGGCGGCCGTGGCCCCCGCCAGCACGTCGCCGCTGCCGAAGTCGACGAACAGCGGGCCGCCGGAGTCCCCGAAGCAGGTGTCGGAATCGGTGCCGGGGGGGCCGACCGGCGCGTCGAACGTCCAGCACGTCATGTCGGGCTCGGGGAAGAAGCCGCCGCAGCTCGAGATCACGACGCTGCCCTGGCGCAGGATGCCGAAGTCGTTGCTGGGGCCGTCGGTGACGCCGTAGCCCGCGATCGATCCGGCCATCCCGACGGTCGGGTTCCCGGTGGTGTTGAGCTTCGTCGGATGGACGCCAGTGATCGGCGCAGCCAGCGTGAGCACGGACACGTCGCTCGACGTGCCATCGTAGGCGGGGTTCACGTCGATCGCGCTCACGGCGAGCAGGCCGACGTGCTGAAGGTAGACCGCGAAGTCCGCGGGGTTGGGCGTCCCGCAGGTGGCGAAGTCTCCGCCGTTACACACGCAGTGCCCGGCGGTGACGAAGTGCTGGCAGCCGATGAGCGTCCCGCTACAGATCCCGAAGAACGCGCTGAACGAGGCGTTACGAAGGAGGAGGACGCCGGTCGTGGGCCGCTGCTGCGTCGGGACGCCGTTCACGATGCGTGGCTCCACCGCATCCGCTCTGCGACCGACCAGGAGGAGAGCGAGAAGCGGGAATGCCAGCCGTGCCCGGTGTGGCGGGGCGACGGTATTCATCTGTTGGGCCCCCTTCGATGTTGCGCGACCGACCGACGTTCGCACGGATGAGGGCCTCACTACAAGGGGCGCCAGGGTCCGCCGATCGCCCGGGGTCAGATCACTTCTGCCTCGCGCAGGTGCCCGATCTCCTCCCACGAGTAGCCGAGGATCTCCGTCAGCACCTCCTCCGTGTGTTGCCCGAACTCGGGGGCCGGGAGGCGGACGCTTCCCGGTGTCTCGCTGAGGAGCACCGGGACGCCCACCACCTGGGTCGGCCCGACCTCGTCCAGGAGCGCGATGCACTCGCCCGCGTTCATCATGCGGTCGAGCATGGTCTTGAAGCGGGGATCGGCCGCCGCCTCGGGAATCTCGAGCACCGCGCAGAAGCGCTCCCAGTAGCGGTCGGGCTGGAGCATGCTGAGCGCGAGCCACCGGTCATCGGCGCAGCGGTAGTGGTTCCAGAGCGGGTTGGTGGCGTACTTCCGCGACTGGCGCGGGATCGCGCGCCCGAGCATGGTGCGGGCCGCCAGGCCGAGCCCCTGGAGCCATGACATCGAGCCGAGGTGCGAGGCGTCGACCTCCTGTCCGCGTCCCGTGCGCTCGCGGACGAGGAGCGCGGCGAGCACGCCGAAGGCGAGCATGGTGGCCCCCATCTGGTCGGCGATGCCGCCGGAAGTGTAGATGGGCGGATCGTCGGGCTCGCCGCTGGCGAGCATCAGGCCCGAGCGGGCGAGCCCGAGGTAGTCGAAGGACGGCGCCCCGCTGTCCGGTCCTTCCGGCCCGTAGCCGGTTGCGCTCGCGTAGATGAGGCGTGGGTTCCGGGCTCGCAGTGTCGCCGCGTCGAGACCGAGCCGGGCGGCCACGCCCTTGCGGAAGTTCTGCACGAAGACGTCGGCGTGCTCCGCCAGGCGCTGCACGATCTCGACGCCGGTGGGCTTCTTCAGGTCGACGGTCAGGCTCTTCTTGTTCCGGTTGTTGGCCTCGAAGTAGAAGTTCGGTCGCCCGGAGAGATCGAGGCCGGCCGCCCGCAGCATGCCGCGCCCCGGGTCGCCGCCGACGCGCTCCTCGATCTTGATCACCTCGGCCCCGAGGTCGCCGAGCATCGCCGCGGCGACCGGTCCCTGTTGCCAGATCGTCCAGTCGAGGACGCGGATCCCTTCCAGCGGCATCGGCATGGGCAGCTCCTTCCGGCCGCTCCTGACACAGCCTCGGGGTTTCCGGCAAGGGGCGGTCCGGGCCGACGGGCGGGTGTCGTCTCGAGCGACGCGCCGGTCTCGGAACGGCCCGACCTAGCGACCTTTGTGTCCGGGCGACCGCGCCCGGTACTTGGTGAACGGCGCCGTCACGGTGTACGGCCCGACGGCGATCGTCAGGGAGCTCGAGGCGCCGAGCCCGCTCAGGTCGAGGCCGTGTAGGCGCGCCGCGAGTTTCACGGCCTTCTTCGTCCGGGTGAAGCGAACCGTGCCGCCCGTGGTCGACGAGACCGTGCCGCTCGACTTCTGCCCGACGAGGACCAGGAGCACGCTGCCGTCGAGATCGTTCACGAGATACGCCTTGCCTTTGGGCGTGAGCTTCCCCGCCGGCACTTCGAGGAACACCAGGTCAACCCCGCTCCCGTCCGCGACGCGGACGAAGACCGGGGTCGTGAAGTCCAGCTTGGCGCCTCCCGGCGCGATGACGGCGTTCAGCGTCAGCGCGTCGCCCGTGTCCGGTTTGGTCGGCTGCTCCGTGGGGAGTGGCTTGCCGATCTTCCCCACGCCGACGAGCTTCGTCATCGCCAGGGCCGCCGGGAGCTTCGACCGATCGGGGATCGGGCTGAGCGTGCAGGTGAGACTCATGGCCGACACGAGTGCGCTGCTGAGGCAGGGGGCGGGAATCGCGTCGGCGCCGAACAAGGTGACGCTCCCGGTGGAGAAGTCGAGGGCGTTGCCCTGCACCTCGACCGGCGTGAGGCCGAGGGTCAGGAGCTGAAGGCTGGAGTCCAGGTTCGTGGTCAACGGATAGCTGTTTTTCGGGGGCTCGCAGGCGTCGGTACCGAAGGTGAACTCGAAGCCGGGCAGCGTGATGTTGCCCCCGGCGTCGATCGTGCCCCTCACCGTCCCCGGGGCCATGATGAGGAAGTTGTTCGGGCCGAAGCCCGTCGGCCCCCCGGCGCCGACCGATCCGAACATGCTCGCCCAGACGTCGCGGCTCAACGAGAAGCTGCCGCTTGCCTCGTCGAACTCGACCGGCATGGCCACGCCGGCGGCGACTGTGATGGGCGGAAGATCCAGGTTGCCGGGACCGCCGGCGAGGATGTGCGCCGAGACGCTGGTGATCGTGCACGTGCCGGTCGTCGCCGTGGCGAGCGCGGGGAAGGCCGCCGCCACCAGCAACGCGCCGAGGGTCAGGCTCGCTCTTTGCGTCGTGCGCATGGTCGTCGCCTCCTGCGTGACGTCCTCAGGCCTTCGCCTTCTTGGTCTTGTGGGGCAGCTTGAAGACGTTCCGCTTGCCGATGACGTTTCGGTTCTGGGCGAAGCTCGTCCCCGCGATCACCAGCGCCACGGTGAGGTCACGGTTGCCGGTGTCGATGCTCGAGAGATCGAGGCGCTGGCCCGCGAGCGTGAACCGGTAGCCGCTCCCGTGCGGGCTGAGGGTGAGCGTGAGCTTGCCTCCCGCCAGGGAGGCGTGGCCACGCAGCCGGCCTCGGCCCTTCAAGGGAACGTCCGCTGCGAGTACCGCCATCTGCTCGCCGTCGGGGGCCGCGAGCGACACGCTGACGCCGGCGCTCGGATCGACACGGCTCCCCGCATCCGGACTGAGCACGCCGCTGACCGCCACCCCGCCACGCGCCCTTGGACGTGGAGGCTTCCCGTGCTTTCCCCGACGCGGGAACTGCAGCACGACGCGCGAGAGGCTGAGCATCCCCGTCCGGAGCTGCGTCTGCTCGCCGCCCACCACCGTGCCGGTGGTGAGCGTCTTCTCGAAGGCCACGAGGTCGTTCAGCTGCTGAGGCGTGAGCATGGCCGTCACGCCGTGCTGCCCGCTGATGTTGCGGCCGCGGCCGGGCTGGAGACAGTCGTCGAGCGAGGCGTTGCAGGGCCGGCTGACGTCGAGCAACGTGTACGCGCTGCCGTCGTGGAGATACGGTGCCGTGTTCCACAGGTCGACGAGGGTCGGGGTCACGTAGTCGGTGAGCGGCCCCCGGCTCGCGGGCTGCGGGAGGCGTGGGTTCGGGAAATTGCTGTCCCGGAGCGCGATCTCGTACGGGTCGGTGTTGTCGAAGAGGTTGGCCGTCCCGACGTTGTGGCGGACGAAGGGATTGTTATGATCGGGGCCGCCGCACTGCGCGGGGTTGTCGAGCTGCGCCAGCGGCTTCTTGTCGGTGAAGAACTGCTTCCCGGCTGGCCCGCCCACGTGGCAGGTCGTGCACTGCGTCTGCTGCGCGTTGAAGATCTGCCGGCCGCGCTCGGTGCCCTCGTTCGCCGGGTTCGGGTTTTTCACGAAGCTCGTGAGCGAGTAGACGAAGTCGGCCATGTGGGTGAGGCGGATGCCCACGATCTTGCCGGAGGCGCCGACGAGGTTTCGGTTCGGAGCGCACTCGTCATCGTTCACGTCGACGGGATCGGTCGAGGTCAGGGGACTCCGCTGGACGAGCGCGCCTTGGCACGTGACGGTGTCCTCCGCGCCGTCGCAGTCGCCGGAACCCATGAGCGAGCGGAAGGTGTGCTCGAAGTCTTCGACCTCGTCCCGGTCCCCGTTCCAGTGGACGGTCAGCATCGGGTTGAAGTAGCGGTCCCGATCGGCGCCGGTGACGTTGGGGGGGATGCTCTGCGGATTGGCCTTGCACAGGTGTCCGTCGCCGCAGGCCGCGTCGAAGAAGCAGGGCTGCGCGGGGTTGTCGTCGCACGTGCCCGGGGCGAAGCCCGCCCGCCCGCGGAGGTCCATGGTGTTCCTGAGCGACACGCCGAGCTGTCCGAAGTCCCACGTGCGGCCGTCCTGCCCGCCGAAGTCGGAGTGGCAGCTCTGGCAGGTGACGTACGAGGCGTCGTGCGACGTGCTCACGACGCTGCCGGGGACGCCCCCCGTCTTGGTGGCGTCGTTGAACAGCGGCGCGGCCTGGCTGAGGCCTACCCCGTTCTTGACGCTCGTGTCGCGCGCCGCCGTGTCGAAGAGGATCTTGCCGTCGAGGAGCGCCGGCGGGAGCGGGTCGACGGTCGGGTCGACCGTGAGATCGCCGGTGATGCTCGAGACCGGGGGACCGAGGATCACGGGGACGCACTGGGCCGTCTGCACGCACGGCGGCGCCGCGCAGTCTGCGTCGACGCTGCACGCCGGGCCGCCGGGGTGGTTGCAGAAGCCGCCGCTCGGCGGGCAGTCGTTGGTGGTACCGCAGGTTGCGGCGGGCTGGTTCGAGCACCGTAAATTCTGCGGCTTGCCACCCGCGTCGAGGGGGAAGGCGGCCGCCAGCGGTACCACGTTGCGGGAGAGGTAGTTCGCCACGTACACCGTCTCGCCGTCCGGGGAGAGGCCCACGCCCATCGGCACGGTGCCGACGCCATCCGGGACCTTGCGCATGCGGGAGGTGCCGGTCGTCATGTAGTTCGCGGCGTCGAACTCGAGCCCGGTGTTCACCGGGTTGAAATTGACGTCGACCGGGTCGATGCCGTCGATGGGGACGATCTGGGCCTCGGGCGCGATGCGGAAGGGCCGCTCCGAAGTCACGGACTGGAGTGCCTCGGGCGCGCAGAGGTGCGATGGCTGGGCGCCGCCGGGGCCGTAGGTCGACGGTGCCGCGAAGATCGTGGTCA
>VBLA01000018.1 GCA_005879245.1 Deltaproteobacteria bacterium | reverse complement strand
GTCCATGGCGCGCTCGAGCACCCCTCCCTCGCCGAGGACGACGGGAATGCAGCGCTCGGTCACCGTCGGCCCGGCAAGCGCCTTGACGATGATCTCCGGGCCGATGCCGGCCGCGTCCCCCATCGTCACCGCGATGCGCGGGCGGTCGTTCATTCCACCACGTTGAGGCCGGGCGGGCAGACCGGCGCGCGCCGCCTGCCCACCACACGCGACCGCCACGACGCGGCGCCGCGACGCACCGCCGAAACCCGTTGCGAAACCCGTCTGTAGATCTCCTCGATGCGATCCAGGCCGTGCTCCCACGCCTGCGGGCTCTCGACGGCACGCCGGGCCGCCACGCCGAGGCGTTCGCGTTCGGCTCGATCGCGGAGGAGCGCGACGATGGCCGCCGCGAACGCCTCCCCGTCGCCATCCGCCACCACGCGGCCGGTGACCCCATCGACCAGCCCCTTCGCCGAGGCCGCGGACGCCACGATCGCCTTACCGGCCTCCATGTAGTTGAGCAGCTTCATCGGAAACCCGGAGCGCTCGACCCGCGGGCACACGGCCACGTCCGCGCTGGCGAGTCGCTCTTGCACCTCAGCATAGGACCGAGCGTGCACGACCTCCACCCCCTGCAACAGGTCCGGCGGGGCCGGTAGCGACGTGCCGGGCGCCGCGTGGGTGACGAGCACGAGGCTGGTGCCCGGAACCTGCTGCCGCACGCGAACGAAGCTGCGCAGCAGGAGGTCGAGGTTCTGGTAGCGATCGAGGTTCCCGGCGTAGCACACGAGCCCGGTCGAGGGACGCCGCGGGGGATGCTCCCGTCGTTCCTCGGGCGGTCCGGTCGGCGCCAGGGAGGCGATCTCACTCGCACGAACCCCCCGGCGTCTCAGCATCTCACCCAGCTCCTCGGTGACGGCGATGCAGAAGTCGGCCCGACATGGCACCTGCCCGTCCAGGAACCGGCCGAGGCCGGTGGCGAACCGCCCGCCGAGCCGGCTCTGGAAATACGTCGGGAGCTCCTCGGCGAGAGCGTTGTGGCCGTGGTAGACGAGCGGGCGACCGGTCAGGCCCGCCACGACGAGACCCGCGATCGCCGCCTCATAGTTGTGCGCGTGGATGACCTCGATTGCCTCATAGCGGACCCGCCTCCAGAGGCGCACGGCGAGAAGCAGGTCGCGCCCGAGACGGCCAGGGCGCGGCCCCGGGCGTTCGGCCACCCGCGCGCCATAGCTCACGATGTGGACCGCATGGCCACGCGCCGCGAGCCCACGGGCAAGCTGCTGCACGAGGACCTGTGAGCCGCGGAGCGCCGGGTACGCGCCGGCAATCACGAGCGCGACCCGCATCGGCGCTAGAGGTAGCCCAGTGCTGCGAGCCGCGCCGCGAGCTCGCGCGTCTCGGTGGCATCGAAGGGCGCCGGGTTGGGCGAGTCGCCGGCGAGCGGGTCGGCGGCGAAACGCGGCGTCTCTGCCAGTGCGACAGTGACCGGTCGCCCATCGAGTTCGAGAGGGACCTCCATTCCGGCCAGGGTGAGGAGGGTCGGGAGAACGTCGACGATGTCGGCCGTGGGCAGCTCGCCCGTGGGGCGGACACCCGCGCCTGCCAGGACGAAGAGGCCCTCGGGGCGGTGCGCGCCGTTCATCCCGCGCCCCCGACCCGCACCGTACTCCGCGGCGAGGAGAGGGCGAAGCGCCGGTCCGGGCCCGTCGCTCGGCAGGCATGAGCTGCTGTAGCCGTCCACGAGGGCAAGCTCGAGCAGGAGGTCGGGAGCACGGTCAACAAACGGGCCCCGGTAGATCTCTTCCCGCCGCCACACGCGGCGCACGACCGGGCGCCCACTCCCATCGTGCCAGTCGGCAAGCGCCGTGATGACGCGGGCGCGCGTCGCTTCGTAGGCGGCCGGCGCGACGATACCTGACGGCTCACGGCCGGAGAGGTTGAGCCAGACGTGGGGGTGGTAGTCGAGCTCCTCCGAATAGGCGAGCGTCCGACCCCAATCGATGCCACCGAGGCGATGCATTCCCTCGACCCGCCCGGCAGCTGCGGGCACTCGGCGCAGCAGCCGCGCCTGCAGGGGGATCGGCACGGCCCGCAGTGCACCCGCACGGAGGAGGCTGGCGACACGCTGGCCGGTATCCCGACGGAAGGCGAGCAGGCCGCATTCCGCCAGCCGGCGGTTCAAATGGACGACACGTTCGCCCGCACCGCCGCTGCCGTGATCGGAGACGACCGCCACCGCGGAGTGCTCCGGCGCGGCAGCCACCAGCGTCGCGATGGCCGCGTCCAGGGCCTCGTAGACGCGACCGATCGCGTCGGCGAACGGCCCGGAGACGTGCCGGGGCGAGCACGGATCATGGAAGCGCCAGAAGTGATGCGCCACCGTGTCGGAGGCCCCGTAGACGACCATGAGCGCGTCCCAGCGCTCGCGGGCGAGCAGCGCGCGCGCGAGCACGGTGCGGCGCGCGATCCCGTCGAGCAGGCTCTCGAGCGCCCGCTCATGCCACCCCGGACCGGGGCTGAACTGCTGGAAATCGCCGAACGGGAGGCGGCCGACCAGGCGCCGCAGCTCGGGATAGAAGCTCCGCGGGTGGACGAAGGACCCGTCGATCGTTGCGGTGAGCGGGCTCTCGAAGCCGCTCACCATGACACCGGCCACCGGCTCGGGCGGATAGGTCGCGGGCACGGTCACGACGGCGACCCGCCGGCCCGCTCGCGACAGCCGCGTCCAGACCGCCGGCGCTTGCCGGTAGCTGCCGTTCACGAAGCGCACGCGATACGTCCCCGGGATGCGTTGGGTGAAGTCCAGGACGCCATGCCGGCCCGGGTTGACGCCCGTCACGAGCGAGGTCCAGGCGGGGAAGGTCGCGGCGGGGATCGTGGAGCGGAGGCGGCCCCACGCCCCCTGCCGCATGAGCTTGCCGAGGACCGGGAGGCGTCCCGCCTCGACCCACGGCCGGACGAGGTCGAGCGTCGCCCCGTCGAGGCCGATCACCAGCAGCGGCGCCGCCACCCGCGGCTCAGTTGACGTACCCGAGGGCGCGGAGCCGCTCCTGGGTGGCGGCGTCACTGCCCCCCTGCTGGCTCGCCCCGCCGTGGGCGCGCGCCTCGATGGCCGATCGGCCAAGCTCGGCGCGCAGGATCTCGGCTGCGGCCGGCTGGGCAGCGCGCACGTTACTCGACTCGCGCGGATCGGTGACCACGTCGAAGAGCGCCTCGGGCGGCAGACCACGCGGATTGTCGCTGTTGGCAGTGATCAGCTTCCACTCCTTGGTACGCACCGCCTGCAGCACGTTCCCCTCGAAGTCCTCCTCGGAGAAGACGCTCTGGCGTGCGGATGGCCGACCGTCGTCGAGCGGGAGCACGTGGCCCTGGAACGTCCCGGGGACGGGAGCCCCTGCGGCCGCAACGATGGTGGGCGCGATGTCGAGGCTGGTCGCGAGCTCCTCGATCACGCGGCCCGCCACGGAGTTCCCGGGCGGCTTCACGAGGAGCGGCACGTGGATCTGCTCGTCGTACAGCGTCGTCCCGTGCCACCAGCCGCCGTGCTCCTGGAACTCCTCGCCGTGGTCGGCGGTGAGAACGACGAGGCTTCGATCGTACAGGTTCCGCGCCCTGAGCGTGTCGAAGAGGGCACCCACGTGCTCGTCGAGATAGGCGATCCCGCCGTCGTAGAGCTGACGATACCGCTCCGCGACGGCGGGCGGGGGGTTCGGGTTCGCGACGCGCGCGTAGCCCTCGCCGTTGAAGGGGTGAACCATGTAGGGGTCGTGCGCGTCCATGTAGTGGATGAAGAGGAAGAACGGCTGCCGCTCGGCGCCGTGGGCGAGCCAGGCCGTGACCTCCGCCGTCACGACCTCGGCCGGCTGGTAGTAGTGGTGGACATCGACCCGGTGCGACAGGAACCGCTCGCGGATCAGGCGGAGCCCACTGTAGAGCGCGAGCTGGGCCGCCGGCTCGTTGGCCAGGAAGAAGAAGGTGGGTGCGAGGTACCGGTACTCGTCGAAGCCCTGCTGGAAGTTGAAGGCCTGCGAGATGTTCGCGTTGTCGGCGAAGCCGACGGTGCGATAGCCGAAGCGTTGAAGATTTTCAGCGAGCGTGTCCACCCGATCGGGGAGAATGTCCGCCTTGTGGATCGCCCCGTGCGAGGAGGGATAGAGCCCGCTCAGAATCGTGGCGATCGAGGGCCGCGTCCACGACGCCTGCGAGAACGTGTTGGCATACCGCAGGCCGTCCCCCGCCAGCCGGTCGATATGTGGGGTGCGAATCCCGGTGTAGCCGTAGCAGGAGAGGTGGTCGGCGCGCAGCGTGTCGACCACGATGAGCACGACGTTCGGTGCTCCGGCAGGGGCCGCCGGCCGCGCGGGCGGCGGCGGGTACTGCGCGACCGGCACGAGCCGGGAAGCCCCGCCCCACACCACCGCGAGGAGAAGGACGCCGACTCCGGTGCGCCCGGGACGCGTGAAGACGCGGCCACGCGTCTCGGCGCCGCCGAGCGCACGCCACACGACCACGGCGAGCCCGACGGCAATCACCGCCGCGCCCGCCTGCACGAGGAGGGGCCCCGGGCCCTGCGGCAGGCGTTCGAGGAACCAGCCGCGAGGCCGGCGCCGAGACCGAGCGCACCTCCGACGGCGCCGTACGCCACCAGCGCCCAGGCGAGCGCGGGTAGCTCACCGATGCCGTGGGCGTGCAGCCAACCGCCCAGCGCCTCCGCCGTGCCCACGGCCGCACCCGCCAGGAGCCCGCCAGCGATTCCTCCCCCCAGAGCGCGCATCTACCGCTCCTCTCCGAGCAACGACCGACCCTGCATGTCGGACGCGATCGGCACGCCGAAGTAGGCCAGCGCCGTCGGCGCGAGATCCATGATGGTGGCATCGCCCGGCGGGAGACGCCGCGAGGCGAGGAGGATGCCCGGAGTATCGGCGACGTCGGACGCGGCGTGATCGCCGCTCCACTTCCGCGTGTTGGGTTCGAACAGCGCCGACGGGATCCCGCCCAGCGGGGTTCGCCACGACGTCCGGTAGCCGTCGCGAAACGCGATCTGGAGATCCGGTACGCGATCGGGCGGCCCTCCCGCAAAGATCTCCGGTCCCTTGTAGACCCGCGCGACGAACCGTGTGCCCGTCGCGGGATCGATCTCCGCCTCGAGCGCTCGCGCGATCGACTCGAGGAGCGCGTCGTACTCGGACCCGGGTGCTACGATGCCATGCCCTTCCCGTCCGCGGAGGTTCACGTAGATCTGTCCCGTCCCGAGCGCGTACGCACGGGTCCGGCTCCAGTCGACGCCGGGGAAGAAATCCGCGTCCTCCTGCCCGGCGGCGATGGCCCCCTGCACCAGGTAGCCGTGATCGCGGAGCCACGTGTTCACGTTGAGACCCATCCGGTAGCTGTGGAAGCCGTGGTCCGAGATCACGAGCACGGGGGTCTCGGGCCCGACCCGGTCGACGACCTCGCCGACGATCGCGTCCATCCGGCGGTACACGTCGAGCACCGCGTTGCCGTAGCGCGCCGCCAGGGTCGCATCGTAGCGGGGGTGCGTCGGATCGAGGAGGCGGTAGAACATGTGGGCGACGCGATCGGTCTGCGTGAAGACCGAGACGAGGAGCTGCCAGTCGGCACGGTCGAGCTCCCGGAGGGTCGAGGCGCGCACTTCGTCCATCGTCTGGTTCAGGTCGGTGAGAAACGCCTCCTCATCGATGCGCTCCGCGTTGAGCGCGGAGGTGTCCTCTGACCAGCCGACCGTCTTGTAGGGCCCGAGCGCCGCCGCCAGCTCGGCGGCGTACCCGAACGGGCTGCTGAGCGGCGCGAACGGATGCGCCGGAGCGTAGTTGAGAGGCGACATGTAGACACGGAGCGGGTCGAGGGAGAGCACGTGAAAGCGACAGAGTCCATCGAGGGCGACCAGGGGGAGGCCGAGCGGTGCGACCACGGGCAGCCGGAAGGCGAGCCACGGGCTCCAGCCGCCTCGCCGGACACGCGCTTCCTCACCCGCAAAGCGGACGACCGCCGCGTCGCCCGCCCGGTCGATACGGAAGCTCACGCGCAGCGACAGGGGTGGGCGCCCCTCGCCGCGAGGGTCGGGCGGGCCGGGGACGTCCACCGTGCCCTCGTCCCCGGCGAGCGTCAGCGGGACGAGACGGCCGCCCCCCGGGTCCCGGCGCCCGGCGTCGGGAGCGAGGTCCGATGCGAAGTAGAAGAACGTGCTGTTGGTGCCGAGCAGATCGGGGACGCCGAGACCCGACAGCATCCGCCCGCCCTGGACGGGATCTGGAGGAAAGGCGTACGGGACGCGCAGGATATCGACCCGGACCCCGTGCTCGGCCGCGAGCTCCCAGAAGGGCACGCCGCGCCGGCGTGAGTATCCCTCGGCGCTCGCCGTCCGGAGGATGCCTCCCCAGTAGCGCGGCGGCTGCAGTCCTCCGGTACCGATGTCGGGGAGCATCGTACGTGGGTCGCGCTCGACGAAGTCGAAGATGCCGTGGCGCGCCGGCGGCGTGCCGGTCGCGAACGAGGTCCAGGCGACCGGTGACTGCGGCGGGTTGGTCGAACCGAGCGGCCGGAAGTCGCCGCCCTCGGACAGCTGGCGAAGCCGCGGAAGCTTCCCCTCCGCCATCCAGTTCGCCAGGAGCCGCGGGTCCACGCCGTCGAAACCGAGGATCACGAGCCGCCGGCCCGGGCGCACGCTCTGGGAGGGCCCTCCACAACCCATCCCCAGGGTCAGCAGCGCGACGACCATCAGCCACACGCCGCGCCATCCCCTCGCGGCCGTTGCTCCACCCCACACCACCATCGCTCCGCCCTACCCCGCCACGGCTAGTCGACTAGCCGCGCTCGCCGATCCGTTTCGGCACCTCCGCCGCCTCCGCGTCGGTGTGATCCGAGTCCTTCCTCTCGCACGCCGCCAGCGCAGCTTCGATCCGCCTACGATGGCGATCCAACCCTCGCCCGATGAAGACGGCCTGATTCTCCGTCGCCGCGTCACCGTCGAGCTTCAGCCACGAGAGCTCGTGCCGTCCACAGGTGAAGTTGAACAGGCAGTGCCAGTCGCGGTCGACGAAGCGCACGATGCCCTTGGCGCGCAGGATGTCCCGCGGCAGCCGGAGAAGCAATCGCTCGAACGCGTCCTGGGCGAGGGGGCGGGCCGAGCGGTAGACGAAGCTCGCGATCCCTTCGACCTCGAGATGATCCGTCGTCCGGCCGGCGAGCTCGCGGAAAGTCGCTACCCCGGTCGCGAACAGCAGATCGCTGTCGAGCGCACCGCGGATCGTCCGGAAGCGCTCGGCGCGGCGATTGAGCCGTGCCAGCCGTGCCTCGGCGCTGGCCAGCGCATCCGGCTCGACCAGGTCGAGCTTGTTCACCACCAGGAAGTCCGCCGCCGCGATCTGCGCACCGGCAATCTTGGTCTCGGACAGCTGGCGCTCGATGTTGGCCGCGTCGACGACCGTGATCACCGCATCGAGGCCGAGGCCCGCGTTCTTCACGCGGTACGCCAGCGGCTCCGGATCGGCGACGCCGGTCGACTCGATGATGATGAGATGGGGCCTTGCCGTCGCGATGATCTCCTGGATGGCGAGGTCGAAACGGTAGTCGTCGATCGAGCAGCAGATGCAGCCACTCGTGAGCTCGACCATCTTCTCGACGGCCGAAAGGCCGGTGACGACCCGGCCGTCGATCCCGATCTCGCCGATCTCGTTCATGATGACCGCGACCGGCTTGCCGCGGAGCCCGTGGTCGAGGACGTGCCGGAGGAGTGTCGTCTTTCCGCTGCCGAGAAAGCCGGTCAGGAGGTCGACTGCGACGCCTGGCATGTCCGCGTCAGCCGAGGGGACGTCCCGCGAGCCCTTCGGGGACCGGCTGGCCGAGCAGCCGGAGCAGGGTCGGCGTCACGTCGTAGATGGAGACCTCCGGGAGAAGGCCCCGCAGCGGGGCCTCGCCACCGGCGGTCGAGAGGACGAATATCCCTTGCCAGTCATGGTTCGCCTCGTCGGGGCCGGTGTCGTTCTCGAAGGTGTGGATTCCCCCCATCCCGACGGCGCCGACGGACCGCCAGTCGAGGTCGCCGAAATACACGATCAGATCCGGCGCTACGCCGTTGACGGCGCGGAAGAGGTCTTCGGGACGGTATGCCTTCGAGCCGATTACGCGCCCCTTCGGATCGGTGATCGCCTCGATGCCGGCGATCAGGTCCGTGCGCACGCGTTCGTAATCCCGCGGCTCCACCGTGCCAGAGGGCTCGCGCCCGCGGACGTTCATGAAGAGCCGACCGTAGTAGCCACCGTCACCCCAGGCTCGGGTGCGCGCCCAGTCGATCGGCACGCTGCTGATCGGGGTCGGCTTGGTGGGCGAGGTGGTGAGTGTCAGGTACCCTTCGCTCCGCAACCACTCGTTGAAGCAGATGCCCCCATCCATCTTCTTCGCGCCGTGATCGGAGATGACGAGCACCAGCGTCTCGGGCGGGCAGAGGGTGAGCATCTCGCCGAGCTCCCGATCGACGTGACGGTAGTAGTCGAGAATGGCGGATTCGAAGGGGTTACCCGGTTCGTACTTGTGGTGGGCCGGATCCATGTGGCTCCAGAACCCATGGTGGATGCGGTCGACACCCATCTCGACCAGCATGAAGAAGTCCCAGCTCCGGGTGCGGAGCATGTGCTTCGCCAGCCCGAGGTGCTTGTCGGTCTTCTCGTAGATGCGCCGCAGGAGACTTCCCTTGTCCGGCGTCCGGAAGTCCTCGACGTCGAGGACGTAGCCTCCCGTCACGCGCTCGACCTCCGCCTTGAGCGTGGGGGGATGGGTGTAGGCGCTCTTGGTCGACGGGGTGAGAAAGCAGGTGACCATCTCGCCGTGGATGGGCGAGGGCGGGTACGTCTGCGGCACTCCCAGGACTACGCACTGCAGTCCGGCTTTACCGAGCCAGTCCCAGAGGCGCGGCACCTTCACCTGCGCCGAGTTGGCGAAGGCGTAGCCGTCGTACGAGTGATCCTTCCGGTTGCGGAAGCCGTAGAAGCCGAGCTCTCCCGGGTCACGACTCGCCATCATGGACGTCCAGGCCGGCACC
>VBLA01000017.1 GCA_005879245.1 Deltaproteobacteria bacterium | reverse complement strand
AGCGTGACGCTCACCTTGCATCGTGCCGCCGCGGCGCTGGTCTGTCACCACTGCCACCATCACCGCCGGGTCCCCCCCGCCTGCGCCGCGTGCGGCGGCGGTCTCGAGGCCTTCGGCGTCGGCACCGAGCAGATCGAGTCGGCGCTGCGGGCGTGCTATCCGCTTGCCGCAGTCGACCGGCTCGATCGGGACGCCGCCCAGCGGGTGGGAGCTCAGCGCCGCATTCTCCACGCCTGGCGCGCGGGCGACACCGACATCCTGGTCGGCACGCAGATGGTGAGCAAGGGGCACGACGTGCCCGGCGTCACGCTGGTCGCGGTGCTCATCGCCGACCTCTCGCTCAACGTGCCCGACTTCCGTGCCGCCGAGCGGACCCTGCAGCTCCTCGTCCAGGTGGCGGGGCGCGCAGGACGCGGCGCGGCGCCGGGGCGCGTCGTCGTGCAGACGTTCCGCCCCGATCACCCGAGTCTCGCCGCCGCCGTACGTCACGACTACGTCGGTTTCATGGACGCCGAGCTCGAACGACGCCGCGCGCTCGGCTACCCTCCCTTCGCGCGCCTCGTCAACGTCCGGGTGGAAGGGCGCGATGGCTCCGCGGTGGAGCGGGCAGCGTACGACCTCGCCGCGCAGCTCCGCCGCCAGGCGCGCGCTCTCGGTCTCGACGACCAGGCCGTGCTCGGTCCCGCGCCGCCGCCGCTCGAGCGGCTGCGACGCCGCTACCGGTGGCAATGCCTGCTTCGCAGCGCGGATGTGCGCGCGCTGCGCACGCTCGCACGCGTGGCCCGCGCCGCCGACGCGACGATGCGCCGAGCGCGTCTCCGGCTCGCAATTGATGTGGATCCGTACGCCATGTTATAGCTCGCGTGCTTCGCCGCTCCTCTCATGGCCCTGTTGCGCATCCTGCAGTACCCCGACTCTGCCTTGAAGCAGCGCGCCCGGCCGGTCGAGAACATCGATGGGCAGGTCGCCGAGCTGATCGAGAACATGGCGGAGACCATGTACGCCGCGCCCGGCGTCGGCCTCGCGGCCACGCAGGTCGGAATCGATCGCCGGGTGATCGTGCTCGACCTGCGGCCCGAGGACGCGGAGCCCGGCAAGCACTGTCTCCGCCTCATCAATCCCGAGATCGCCGAGCGCGAGGGCGAGATCGTATGGGAAGAAGGCTGCCTCTCCGTCCCCGAGCTGACCGCTCCGGTCAGGCGCGCACGGCGCGTGCTCGTGCGTGGCTGGACTGCGGAGGAGCGCCAAGTGCAGATCGAGGCCGAGGAGTTGCTGGCGGTGGCGCTGCAGCACGAGATCGATCACCTCGACGGAACGCTCTTCCTCGATCGGTTGTCGCGCCTGAAGCGCGACCTCTACCGGGCGCGCCGCCGCAAGCTCGCACGCCAGGGACGGCAGAGCAGCAGCGCGACTCGCCCACTCCTCATCTGAGCGCCCCCTGAGCGTCTGGCGCATCGTCTTCATGGGCACGCCGCGATTCGCGGGCCCCATTCTCGAGGCGTTGCTCGGACGCGCTGACCCGGTGGTCGGGGTGGTGTGCCAGCCCGATCGGCCGCGCGGGCGCGGCCTCCTGACGGCCCCGCCGGCGATCAAGGAGATCGCGATCGCGCGCGGGCTCCCCGTGCTCCAGCCCGAGCGACTTCGCGACGCCTCGTTCGCGAGCGCCCTCCGCGCGCTCGCGCCGGACCTCATCGTGGTGGCGGCCTACGGCAAGATCCTTCCGCCGGCGATTCTCGCGATCCCACCCCGCGGGTGTCTGAACGTGCACGCCTCGCTCCTGCCGCGGCATCGTGGCGCGGCGCCGATCCCGCGGGCCATCCTCGCCGGGGACACCGTGACCGGCGTCACCGTCATGGTGATGAACGAAGAGATGGACGCCGGCGACATCCTCCTGCGCAGGGAGACACCGATCGCGGCCGATGACACTGGCGGAACGCTCGCCGACCGTCTCGCCCACCTCGGCGCCGGAGCGATCGGCGAGGCGCTCGACGGCCTCGCGCGCGGAACGCTTCGCGCCATCCCCCAGCCGGCGGGCGAGGCGACCTTCGCTCCGCGCATCGAGCGGGATCAGTGCCGCCTCGAGTGGCAGCGGCCGGCGGTCGAGCTCGAACGACAGGTGCGGGCGCTCGCTCCCGAACCTTCCGCCTTCACGCAGCTCGCTGGTCGGGTTCTCAAGGTGCACCGCGCCGCCGTCGAGCGCGAGCTCCCGTCGGAGGCACCCACCGGTCAGATCATCCGCGCCGGGCCCGACGGGATCCTCGTGACGACCGGCGCCGGCGGCCTCCGGTTGCTCGAGGTCCAGCTCGAGGGGCGGCGGCGGCTCAGCGCTGATCGCTTCCTTGCAGGCCATCGATTGCCACCCGGGACATGCCTCGGCGAATAGAACCCGGGCGCGATGCGCGACGGATCGCGCAGGAGGTCCTGGTCCGCGTGGAGACGACCGAGGCCTTCGCGGACGAACTCCTCACGCACCGCCTCGCAGCGTCGCCACTCGGCTCTGCCGACCGCGGGCTCACGACCCGGCTCGTCTACGGAACGCTCGCCTGGCAAGGCCGCCTCGATCATCATCTCGGCACGCTCCTCCGCTCGTCGCTCGCGGGGTTCGAGCCCCCCGTGCGGGCGGCGCTGCGGCTCGGACTCTACCAGCTCATGTTCCTCGAGCGCGTGCCCGCATACGCCGCGGTCGACTCGAGCGTCCGTCTCGCGGAGCGCGCCGGCCGGGGCGCTGCGGGACTGGTCAATGCGGTGCTCCGTCGCGCGGCCGCTGCTGGACGGAGCGGCCTGGCGCTGCCCGACCCGGTCGGTGATGCGCTCGGACGCCTCGCGGTGGAGTGGTCCCATCCTCGCTGGCTGGTCGAGCGGTGGGCGGAGGACTTCTCGGCAGAGGAGCTGCCCGATTTGCTCGCCGCCGACAACCTTCCCGGAGGGACGGCGCTCCGAACGAACACGCTCCGCACGACGCGCGACGCGCTCGTCGCGGAGCTCGAGGCGGCGGGGGCCGCCGCCAGACCGAGCATCTGGGCGACGGAGGGCGTCGTCGTCGAGCGGAACAGCGCGGGGCTCCGCGAGCTCCCCGCCTGGCGCGACGGACGCTTCGCCTTTCAGAGTGAGGCCTCCCAGCTGGTCACCCCCCTGCTCGGTCTTCACCCGGGTGCGCGGATGCTCGACGTTTGTGCGGCGCCGGGAGGCAAGTCCGGCCACGCGGCTGCGCGCGTGGGCAAGGCGGGGCTCGTGGTCGCGCTCGACCGGCGCATGGTCGGCGTGCAACGTATCCGCAACGAGACCACTCGACTTGGCGCGCGGCTCGTCGCACTCGTGGGGGACGCGTGCCGCGCCCCTATTCGCGGCACGTTCGACGCAGTGCTGGTCGACGCGCCCTGTAGCGGTCTCGGCACGCTGCGCCGCCATCCCGAGCTCCGCTGGCGTCGCCAGCCTGCGGACGTTCCGCGACTCGCGGCCCTCCAGCGGGATCTTCTCGCCGGGGTGGCGACGTTCGTCCGGCCCGGTGGCGTTCTCGTCTACGCGGTCTGCACGCTCGCCCGCGAGGAGAATGCCGACGTCGTGACGGCCTTCGCGGCGAGCCACCCACACTTCGTGGTCGAGAGCGTCGCCGCGGCGCCCGATCCGCCGCCGGCGGCAACCATCACCCCCTCCGGCTTCCTCATGACGCTCCCGCACCGCCACGGCCTGGACGGCTTCTTCGCCGCCCGGCTGCGTGCCCGCGGCTGAGCTTCTCCCCATTTCCGGTCCTGGCGTCCGACTGCCGCGTCCGCTAGACGAGCATCGTGACGCACATCGCTCCATCGATCCTCTCCGCGGACTTCGGCCGGCTCGCGGACGAGGTGCGAGCGGTGACCGCCTCCGGGGCCGACTGGATCCACGTCGACGTCATGGACGGGCACTTCGTGCCGCCGATCACGATCGGGCCCGTCGTGGTGACGGCCATTCGCGCGGCCACGCACCTTCCACTCGACGTTCACCTCATGATCGAGCACCCGGAACGGCAAGTATCCGAATTCGTCCGGGCCGGCGCGACGGGCGTCACCGTGCACGTCGAGGCGTGCGGCGACGTGTCGGCCGCGCTCGCCGGGATCCGACACGCCGGCGCTCGCGCGGGTCTCGCGCTCAATCCCCCGACACCGCTCGATGCCGTGCGTGCCTTCGTCGCCGAGATTGACCTCCTCTTGGTGATGAGCGTCAATCCAGGCTGGGGCGGACAGCCTCTCGTCGCGGGCTCCATGGAGAAGCTCGCTGGTGCCCGGTCGCTTCGAACCAGCTCGGGCACCACATTCCTCATCGAGGTAGACGGCGGCATCAAACCGGGCAACGCAGGAGCGGCGATCAGCGCAGGTGCCGATGTCCTGGTGGCCGGATCGGCGATCTTCGAATCGCACGACTATGCGGCCACCATCCGCGCCTTGCGCGGATAGCGAGGTAAGGCCGGGGGGACGGGCCGCCCGCCCTCGTTTCGGCCCGCCCCCGTATCCGGCCACACGCCGCGGCTCAGCCGCCGCGGCCCTTCGGGGCGGGTGCTGGCTCACCGACGGTGATCTGGTCCTTCAGGCGATCGTAGAGCTTCTCACCGATGCCCTTCACCCTCCTCAGGTCCTCGGGCTTCCGGAACGGCTCTTCGTTCCGACGCTGGATGATCGCCTGCGCCTTCGCCGGCCCGACACCGGGAAGACGAGCGAGCTCGTCCGCGCTGGCCGAATTCAGGTTCACACGTCCCGGGTCCGTCGGCGCGACGCCGGCGGCGACGGCGCCGCGCCCGGACCCAGCGACCATGGACGAACGACAAGGGCAAGGTGCGTGCCAGGCGGCCGGGCAGAAAATGCGGCATCCGCAGTGCGAGGCGAGCGCCCGAGCGAAACTGTCCGTCACGTGGCGCAGGGCACAAGCTTCCCTTCGCGAAGCACGTGTGTTAAGTCGCGCTTCATTCCGCGCTGGTTGGCACTGTGCGGGGTGTAGCTCAGCCTGGAAGAGCACTGCGTTCGGGACGCAGGAGCCGCTGGTTCAAATCCAGTCACCCCGACCATCATTCTCGGCCAGGCGAGCAAGGCGATCGGGTGATGATGTTCCGTTGGTGGCTGTGGGAGGCGGTGGCGATCCTCTTGGTCGGCGCGACCCTCGTGGACGCGCGCACCATGACCGTGAAAGACCGTGCTCGGCTGCGCCAGGGCCCGGCTGCGACGAGCCCGCTCGTGCGCGAGCTGGCACCCGGTACCAAGCTGGAGATCCTCGGCGAGAGCGCGGGCTGGAACGAAGTGCGGACGGCTGACGGTCAGCGGGGATACGTGTGGGCCGGATGGCTCACGGAGGGCGAAGCAGTGCCGAAGCCGCCTGAAGGTGCTCGCCTGCCCGACGCCTCGCAGGCGAGGTCCCTCGCGAACGAAGAACACGACCTGGGCCAGGTGATCGCCACGCTGGTCGCCCGCCCGCAACCGGTGACCGGCGAGGAGATCGAGCGCCTCCGAGCCGAGGTCGAGCGCGTTGCGACCGGCGAGCAGGATCTTCGACGCCTGCTCGATGAACGCGCCCCTCAATCGTCGACCGACCCTCCGGCCGACGGCTCCCTCACTCTCACCCCCGGCTTGCTCCTGCTGGGAGGGGTCCTTGGCTGGGTGGCGAGCCGCCTCTTTCAGCGCCGCCGCGACCGGCACCAGCGCTACCGCCTGCGGCTCTGAAACGACCCGCTCAGGCCGCTGCACAAAAAACAGGCGGCGCCTTCAAACTAGGCATCCCGGGTCATTCGTCCCGCGGAGGGCCCCGATGCCTTCCCTTGCGGGCTGCGCGTTTCTCATGGCACCAGACTTGGCTGATTCGTTGCATCCACAAAAGGAGGAACAACATGCAAGGGGGATCTCCCTCGTACGGCGGAAGGGCGTGGTGTGCCCGCTCGGCCGTGGTTGTCGCAACGGTTCTGGGCCTCGCCGCCACGGGCCATACGGCAGAGGCGGCCAAGATCGACTCGGGCGACACCGCATGGATGCTCACCTCGGCGGCGCTCGTCCTCATGATGACCGCGCCTGGCCTGGCTCTCTTCTACGGCGGTCTCGTACGCAGCAAGAACGTCCTCAGCATCGTGATGCAGAGCTTCATCATGATGGCCCTGATCAGCATCCAGTGGGTCCTCTGGGGCTACAGCCTCGCGTTCGGCCCCGACCACGGGCACATCATCGGCGGTCTCGACTGGCTGGGGCTCCGTCACGTCGGGCTCGAGCCGAACGCCGACTACGGCCCCACCATCCCGCACCAGACGTACATGATCTTCCAGCTGATGTTCGCCATCATCACTCCGGCGCTCATCACCGGCGCGTTCGCCGAGCGCATGAAGTTCAGTGCCTTCCTGGTCTTCTCCCTGCTCTGGGCGACGCTCGTGTACGATCCGCTGGCCCACATGGTGTGGGGCACCGGCGGGCTGGTGGGCAAAGTGTGGGGCGCGCTCGACTTTGCGGGCGGCACCGTCGTGCACATCAGCTCCGGAGTGTCCGCACTCGTCTGCGCGATCGTGATTGGGAAGCGGTTGGGATTCGGTTCCGATCCGATGCCGCCGCACAACTTGCCGTTCACCGTGACCGGTGCAGCGCTCCTCTGGGTGGGCTGGTTCGGCTTCAACGCGGGTAGCGCCGTGGCGGCAAACGGCCTCGCCACCAGCGCCTTCGTCGCCACCAACACCGCCACCGCGGCGGCCGCGCTCTCCTGGATGTCCGCCGAGTGGCTCCACAAGGGCAAGCCGACGGTGCTCGCCGCGGCGAGCGGAGCGGTCGCCGGCCTGGTGGCCATCACGCCCGCGTCGGGCTTCGTGGCGCCGATGCCGGCGCTGATGATCGGCGCCGCGGCCGGTGTGCTCTGCTACGGCGCGTGCAACTTGAAGTCGATTCTCGGCTGGTACGACGATGCCCTCGACGTGGTCGGGGTGCACGGAGTCGGGGGAACGTGGGGTGCGATCGCGACTGGTCTGTGGGCGTCGGCGCAGATCAACCCTGACGCGTTCGCTCCCAAGGGTCCCGCGGTGTCCGAGGGGCTCTTCATCTCGGGCCAGTGGGGGCTGGTCGGCAACCAGGTGTTGGCCGTGCTCGTTTCCTACGGGCTCGCGATCGTGGGCACGCTCGTGTGTCTGGCGCTCACGAGCCTCGTCGTGGGTGGACTCCGCGTCAGCGATGACCACGAGTTCGCGGGACTCGACCTCTCACAACACAGCGAGAACGCGTACGTGTTTGCCACCGGCGGCTACGGGGGCGGCACGTCCTTCTCTTCACCTGGATCTCCGCACGAGCACCGCGCCGCGCTCGGTGCCAACGCCATGAAGTGACGTCATGGTTTGTAACCACCTTTACAAGCGGCAGGAGCCTAGCGTAAACGGTTGGCCGCCGCTCCAGCGGCGCCACCAGGGGGCACGGTCATGAAGAAGGTCGAGGCGATCATCAAGCCGTTCAAGCTCGACGAAGTGAAGGAAAGTCTCTCCGCGGTCGGCGTCCAGGGCATCACGGTGAGCGAGGTGAAGGGCTTCGGTCGGCAGAAGGGCCACACCGAGCTCTACCGCGGTGCCGAGTACGTCGTCGATTTCCTTCCCAAGGTGAAGCTCGAGATCATCGTGCGCGACGAACAGGTCGCGGACGTGGTGGAGACCATCGAGAAAGCAGCGAAGACGGGGCGGATCGGAGATGGCAAGATATTCGTCCTCCCCATGGAAGAGGTGATCCGCATTCGCACGGGCGAGCGCGGCGGCGAGGCGATCTAGGAGAAGCCCTAAGGAGGGGCCGGGGTATGGCGACTCAGACACCCAAGGACGTGCTCAAGTTCGCGAAGGACAACAAGGTCGAGGCGGTCGACCTGAAGTTCCTCGACTTGCTGGGGACGTGGCAGCACTTCACGATTCCGACCAGCGAGCTGGGCGAGGAGCTCTTCGAGGAGGGTAGCGGGTTCGACGGCTCGTCGATTCGCGGCTGGCAGCCGATCCACGCCTCCGACATGCTGGTCGTGCCGGATCCGACGACCGCGGTGCTGGATCCGTTCACCGCCATCCCGACCCTCAGCCTCATCTGCAACATCACCGATCCGGTGACCAAGGAAGATTACAGCCGCGATCCGCGCAACATCGCGCGAAAGGCCGAGGCGTACCTCAAGTCAACCGGCGTGGGAGACGTCGCCTACTTCGGGCCCGAGCCCGAGTTCTTCGTGTTCGACGAGGTGCGCTACGAGCAGAACCAGCACACCGGCTTCTACAAGATCGACTCCGCCGAGGGACAGTGGAACACGGCGCGCGAGACGGATCCGGTGAACGACCGCTCTGGCGCCCTCGTGCACGGCAAGAACCTCGGCTACAAGCCGCGCTACAAGGAAGGCTACTTCCCGGTCCAGCCGACCGACACGCAGCAGGACATCCGCGCCGAGATGGTGCGCGAGATGGAGAAGATCGGCATCCGGGTCGAGAAGCACCACCACGAGGTGGCGACCGCCGGGCAGGCCGAGATCGACATGCGCTTCCTGTCGTTGCTCCGGATGGGCGACGCGCTCATGTGGTACAAGCACATCGTCAAGAACGTCGCCCGTCGCTACGGCAAGACGGCGACCTTCATGCCGAAGCCGATCTTCGGCGACAACGGCTCGGGAATGCACGTCCACCAGTCGATCTGGAAGGGTGAGAAGCCGCTCTTCGCCGGCGACAAGTACGGGGGCATGAGCGAGCTCGGCATGAGCTATATCGGCGGCATCCTGAAGCACGCCCCAGCGCTCGCCGCCTTCACTTGTCCGACGACGAATTCCTACCACCGCCTGGTGCCCGGCTTCGAGGCGCCGATCAACCTCGCCTACTCGAGCCGCAACCGCTCCGCCGCCGTCCGCATCCCGATGTACTCGCCGTCACCGAAGGCGAAGCGCATCGAGGTCCGTTTCCCCGATCCGGCATGTAACGGCTACATGGCCTTCTCCGCGATGCTGATGGCGGGGCTCGACGGGATCGAGCGGCGGCTCAACCCGGGCAATCCGCTCGACAAGGACATCTACGCGCTCACGCCCCAGGAGCTGAAGGACGTGCCGAAGATGCCCGGCTCGCTCGACGAGGCGCTCGAGAACTTGAAGCGCGACCACGACTTCCTGCTGAAGGGAGACGTGTTCACCGAGGACGTCATCGAGACGTGGCTCGACTGGAAGCTGTCGAACGAGGTGAGCGCCATCC
>VBLA01000016.1 GCA_005879245.1 Deltaproteobacteria bacterium | reverse complement strand
TGATCGACTACCACGTGAGCAGCCGCTGCGACGTGTCGGTGGCGGCACGTCCGGTGCCGCTCGGCGCCGCATCCGCCTTCGGCGTCATCGCGAGCGCGCCGGACGGTCGCATCGTGGGCTTCGCCGAGAAGCCACGTTCCCCCGAGGCGATGCCGGGCGATCCCGGCGCGGCGCTCGCCTCGATGGGGAACTACGTCTTCTCGACCGAGGTCCTGGTCGACACGCTCTGCGAGGATGCGCGGCGGCCGACCGAGCACGACTTCGGCCGGACGATCGTGCCCGAGCTCGTTTCGCGACATCGCGTCTTCGCCTACAATTTCCGCGACAACCGCGTCCCGGGCGCGCGGCCCTACGAGGAACCCGCCTACTGGCGGGACGTGGGCGCGATCCGCGCCTACTACGACGCCCAGATGGACCAGCTCGGTACGCGGCCCAAGTTCGATCTCGACAATCCCCGCTGGCCGATCCTCGGTCGCTCGGTGGATGGACCGCCCGTGCGGATCATCTCGGGACACGTGCAGGACAGCATGCTGGGCGAGGGATCGTTCGTCGAGGAGGCGCGGGTGGTGCGCTCGATCCTGGGGCGCGGCGTGCGGGTGGCGCGCGGCGCGGTGGTCGAGGGATCGATCGTGATGGACTATACGGAGATCGGTGCCGGAGCACGGGTCGTCCATGCCATCGTCGATCGCTACAATCGGATTCCGCCCGGGGGGCGGCTGGAGCCGGAAGGCGGCGACGTGGACGGCCTCGCGCTCCACCGTGACCCCTCCGGGATCGTCGTCGTGTCGCGCGGCGAGCCGGCCGGCCCGTTGCCCCAGGCGGTGAGCCCGTAGGGTCTCGTCGTCCGTTGCGCGCGCTCTGCCTGCACGGCCATTTCTACCAGCCGCCGCGCGAGCATCCGTGGCTCGGCGTGGTCGAGCCCGAGGTGTCCGCCGCTCCGGCCCGGGACTGGAACACGCGCATCACCGCCGAGTGCTACGCCCCCAACGCGGCGGCCCGCGTCCTGGATGCGCACGGGCGCCTGAGCGACCTCGTCAACACCTACGAGTGGACGGGCTTCGACTTCGGGCCGACGCTCCTCAACTGGCTCGCCCCGCACGCGCCCGGCGTCCTGCACGCACTCCGGCACGCCGACGCAGCCAGCCGCACGAGAAGCGGTCACGGCAACGCCTGGGCGCAGGCCTATGGCCATGCCATCCTTCCGCTGTCCACGCCGCGCGACGTCCGCACCCAGGTCCGCTGGGGCAAGCGGGACTTCGAGCGTCGCTTCGGCCGATCGCCCGAGGGGATGTGGCTTCCCGAGATGGCGGTCGACCGGACGACGCTCACCGCGCTTGCCGAGGCCGGCATCAGCTTGACGATGCTCGCGCCGCATCAGGCGCGGCGCATCCGCCCGGTCGGGGCGAGCGAGGGCGCCTGGCGCCCCGTCGACGCCCAGGCGCTCGACACGAAGCAGCTCTACCGCTGCTTTCCCGCGCCGGGACTGGCGGTCGACGTCGTCTTCCGGGAGGCGGGACTGTCGGAGGAGGTGGCGTTCGGTCCGCTGCTCCGCGACGGGGCGGCGCTGGTGGCGCGCCTGCGCGCGGCGGTGGCGGCGGCCGGCGATGGGACGATCGTCACGGTGGCCGTCGATGGCGAGACCTACGGGCACCATCACCCCTTCGGCGAGATGGCGCTCGCCTTCGCGCTCTCGACGCTGGCGGCCGATCGCGAGATCACACTCGCCGGTCCGGCAACCTTCCGGGTCCGGCACCCCCCTACGCTCGAGGTCGAGATCGCGCAGGGGACGTCGTGGAGCTGCCCGCACGGGGTGGAGCGCTGGCGGGAGGACTGCGGCTGCGGAGTAGGCCCGCCCGCGTCGCACGCGTGGCGTGCGCCGCTGCGCCAGGCGATCGACTGGTTGCGGGACGAGCTGGCCGACCTCTACACGGTCCGTGGCGGCGAGGTCCTGCGTGACCCCTGGGGGGCGCGCGACCGCTACATCGACTGCCTCCTCGACGGTCGGGTCGCCGAGTTCCTGGCGGCCGAGGGAGCGGGGGACCTCTCGGCGTCGGCGGTGCTCCAGGCCCGGCGCGCGCTCGAGCTGGCTCGCCACGCGCTCTTCATGCAGACGAGCTGCGGCTGGTTCTTCGACGAGCTGACCGGCGTGGAGCCGGTGCTCGTCCTTCGCCATGCCGCGCGGGCCATCGAGCTCGCGCGCCACCTCGGCCGGGACTACGAGGACGGTCTCGTGGCGCGGCTCGCGCCGGCGCGGAGCAACCTCGCAGGCCGCGAGAACGGGGCCGACTTCTACCGTCGCGTGGTGCTCCGTGCGCGCGCGACGCCGGGCCGCGTGGCCGCGACCGCCGCGATGATGCAGCTCATCGGTCACCCGCCGGAGGTGCCCGGCTACACCGTGCGCTTCTCGGGGCGCCCGGCTGCGGAGCGCTTCGTCGCGGACGCCGAGGTCACCGAGGGTGCAACGGGTGCGGTGGCGACTGTCCCGGTCGTCGCCGAGCGGCCGCCTCGCGGCGCCGTCGTCTGCCGCGTGGGGGAGGCGCGCTTCGAGCTCGCCGACCTCTTCGGAGGTCAGCGCGAGCGCGCGCTGGCCGCGCTCGAGGAGCAGGCCGCCACGGCGGGGGACACCCGCCGGACGGCGCTCGTGGGGGTGCGCCCCCTGGTCGACCAGCTTCTCGTCGCGGAATGCCCGCTGCCGGCGGGGCTGGCGGAGCTCCTGGGCTGGGAAGGGGCGGAGCAGATCGCCGCCGCCCTCGATCAGGCGGCGCCACTCGCACCCCTCGTCCCGGGGGTGGCGGAACTCCGGCGGAAGGGGGCGAGCTTCCCGGCCGAGTGGCTGGCGCGCCGTCTCGCCGCGGCGCTCGAGACGCGGCTCGCAACCTTGCCGGAGGCCGCGGGCGAGGCGCTCCTCGTGCTCGACCTCGCCGCCGCGGCAGGGGTACGGCTCGACCTGGGGCCGGCGCAGGTACAGGCGTTCGCGGTCCTCCGGCAGGACTCTCCTGGCGGACCCACCTTGGCAGCGCTGCGCGAGCGCCTGGGGATCGCTCCGGTGACGACGGCCCATTCATGAAGGAGCGACGGCAATGAGCGAACGGGCGGCCCGTACGCCGTTTCCCTTCCTCGGCTGCTGGGAGCTGCAGGAGATGCTCGGGCGGCGTGCCTACGACGAGCGCGAGCTCCTGGAGCACCTCGAGGAGGTCCCGCTCGACAGCATCTACTTCCACACCCACAGCGTCTTTCTGCGCGAGCGGGGGCTGCCGGGCCCGTACCCCAACGACTTCGCGACCTGGGCGGCGATCCAGGTGCGCGACCGCGTACTCGGCGAGAAGCTCGGCATCATCGACCCGCAAGATCTGTCCGACCTCGAGAGTCTTCGCACCGAGGTCGTGAGCCTGATCGACGATCACCTCTCGCAGCTCGGCGCGGTCCCGCGCGTGATCTTCGGTGAGCCGTTCTACTTCATGCAATCCCGGGTGCTCGAGGTCCCGACGGGCGTGAAGGTGCGGACGTTGAGAGAATTCCGTGACGTGCTGAGCACCGTCGACAGCTCGGTCGTCTACCTCCACGTCGTGGAGGCGCGCGGGCGGAAGGGTCGCCGGCGGCACGACTTCGCCACCTGGGTCGACGAGCAGCTCGGGCTCCCGGAGCTGGCGGCGGCGATGGCGCGTTTGAACCCCTTCCCCTTCGGCGTGGAGGAGGTGCGCCGCCGACTCGTGGCTCTCTGCGATGCGGTCCTGACGGCGGGAGCATGAGCACCCGCCGGCCTACGCTCGAGGACTACCGCACGGTCGTGCCGGCCGGGACGGTCGACTTTCTTCGGCGCCTCTCCGAGCGCGTCCGTGGTCGTCGGGTCCTCAACGTGAGCGTGAGCCGCGAGGTGGGCGGCGTGGCCGAGATCCTCGACGGTCTGGTGCCGCTCCTCGAGGAGGTCGGCGTCGAGTCGGCGTGGGAGACGCTCGACGGTGACGGTAGCGCGGCGCCTCTGGCCGCGCGGCTCCACCATGCCCTCCAGGGCGGGGAGGAGCGGCTGCCCGAGGAGGTCCTCGAGCAGTTCCTCGCCTTCACGCGGGCCCGCGCCGCCACGCTCGAGCTCGCCGCCGACATGGTGCTGACGCACGACGCGCTTCCGGCCGGCCTCGTGGAAGCCCGCCCCCAGGAAGGCGCCTGGGTGTGGCGCTGCCACCTCGACGTCTCGCATCCGCAGCGGCGGGCGTGGACCTTCCTCCGCCAGTACGTCGTCAAGTACGAGGCGGCGGCCTTCTCGCTGCCCGCCTTCGCCCAGCGGCTCCCGATTCCGCAGTTCATGATCTACCCGGCGATCGATCCACTCAGTGACAAGAACCGCGAGCTCCCGGCTCGCGCGGTCGATGGCATCTGCGAGCGCCTCGGCGTGCCGCGGGACAAGCCGATCCTGCTCCAGGTCGGGCGTTTCGACCGCTTCAAGGATCCGCTCGGCGTGATCGAGGCGTACCGGCTCGTGAAGCGCCAGCACGACTGCCGGCTCGTGCTGGTCGGGGGCGCCGAGAGCGACGACCCCGAAGGCGTGGAGCTCTCGGCCGAGGTGCGGGAGGCGGCC
>VBLA01000588.1:921-2120 GCA_005879245.1 Deltaproteobacteria bacterium | reverse complement strand
CGATCTGGTCGAGCGGCACGTGGCCCGGGCCCTCGACCATCGCCTGCACGCCCGCCGCGCGAGCGCGCTGGACGAGCTCGCCCAGCGTGCGGAGCTCGGCCAGCTGCGCCTCGTCGCTCGCGTCGGCGAGGCAGCCGGGGCGGAGCCCATCCCCGAGGGAGTAGGTGACGTCGTACTCGCGCATGATGGCGCTGATCTCGTCGAAGAGCTCGAACATCGGGTTCTGCTTGCCGTGGTGGAGCATCCACTTGGCGAGGAGCGAGCCGCCACGCGACACGATGCCGGTCACCCGCGGGCCGACGAGCGGCAGGTGCTCGCGGAGGACGCCTGCGTGGATGGTGAAGTAGTCGACCCCCTGCGCTGCCTGGCGCTCGATCTCCTTCAGGATCGTGTCGTAGGTGAGGTCCTCGATCCGGCGCCCGATGATCATGCTGTAGATCGGAACGGTGCCGATCGGGATCGTCGAGTGGTCGATGATCGCCTGCCGGCACTCGGTCAGATCGCCGCCGGTGGACAGGTCCATCAGGGTGTCGGCGCCGTACTTCTGCGCCCATTCGAGCTTCTCCACCTCGGCCGCCGTGCCGCTCGCGACCGGGGAGGCGCCGATGTTGGCATTCACCTTGGTGGTGATGAGGCGCCCGATGCCCATGGGGTCGAGGCGGCGCGGGGCGCGCTCGCCCCGGAGCACGTCCGCACCATTGATCTCGGCCCCGCGCTGGGCGACGGTCTGGTTCACCCAGTAGCGAGCATTGGCGCGCGCGCCGGGATGTCCGCCGGCGACATCGGGATAGGCGCGTACGTGGCCGCTCAGCGCCGTCGGCGCTTGGCCGGCGCTGCCCGCGAGGTGCCGTTGGTTGGCGGGGATGACCATCCGCCCGCGGGCAACCTCGTCACGGATGAACTCCGCGGCGACGCACTCCCGCTGCGCCACCCGTCGCATCTCCGTGGTGATCAGCCCCGTGCGGGCCGCTTCGAGCTGTGTCATCGCGCTTCCCTCCGCCGGCATTATCCGGTTCAGGTTCGAGGGGTCAGCAGGCGCGTCCCTGCTTTCTCAGCCGCCTCGGGCGGGACGGCTCCCCCAGCGTCGTCTTGTCGCTCCCGACGATACCCCGAAGCGGCGGGGCGTCAAGCCGCGGATATCTGCAGGAAGAGCTCGTCCACCATGGGCGTCAGGTCGGGTAGTCGCGGATGCGGCGGCA
>VBLA01000588.1:0-897 GCA_005879245.1 Deltaproteobacteria bacterium | reverse complement strand
GTCTCCGGCTCGTCCCGGCCGGCGACCTCGGCGGCGAGGACGGGCGGCACGCGGGGCAGCCCACCCAGGTCGCCGCTGAGTTCCGCTCGCCGCCAGACGGCGCCGTCGGCCGCTCGCGTCGCGTCGCCAAGTCGCATCCCGGCCTCGTTGGTCCCGACGACGAACTCGGGATGCAAGCGGGCCCAGATGCCCAGGGTCACGACCAAGTCGGCCACCGTTTGCTGCTGCCTGGCTCCGCACGGCGGCATGTAGAACAACCTCCCCTCAACCCATTCGAGCCGGCCTTCGACTCGAGGCCACGTCTCGAGGCGCTCGGGATCGAAGCCTTCCGGTGGCGTGAGCTCGACGGGGAAACGGACCGTGCGAGGAACGTCGATCGTCTCTTCGTCGAGCTCGCTAGGGGCGGGTCGCGCCATCCGGGGGCAGGGTAGTAGCCCCCCTGACAAGCGTCAACGCATGGGGGAGGAACGACCACCGGCGGGCGAGCGCTGCTACCGCTCGTACTCCGCGGCGGGGAGCTCGGCGAGGTGCCGGTGGCACATCTCGCAGCTCGACACGCCCCGCGCGCGGGCCGCAGGGTCGAGCACGTCGTCCACCCAGCGGCGGAAGGTCCGGTAGTTCCGGAAGACGGTTTCCGGAGCGGAGCCGACGCGGCCGAGGTCGTAGTGCGGCGAGTCGATCTCCGCGGCGAACGGACAGGCGTGGAAGCGGCCCTTCGTGGTGAGGACCGGGAAGCAGCGCACGCAACCGCTTCCGAGGCCGTGGAACTCTGCCTCCCGGTCGCGGTCGTAGGCCGCATCGGTGCCGCTCCCGGCGTGGAAGAGGACCTTGTAGCCCTGGAAGATGCGCCCCGGGTGAGCGGCCGCCCACGTCTCCAGGCGCGTCTTCGCGTGCGCG
>VBLA01000015.1 GCA_005879245.1 Deltaproteobacteria bacterium | reverse complement strand
CCGTCCCACCGAGCGGGCGCTCGACCCGGCGTTGCCACGCCGAGCGGCCGAAGCCTTGCTCCGTCACGTGGATCTCGACCAGGGCGGGCTCGGCGGAGCGCCCAAGTTCCCTCACACGTCCGCCTTCCAGCTCTTCCTTCGCCAGTACCGGGCAACGGCCAACCCGCCGTTGCTCGAGGCGGTACGCCTCACCTGCGAGCGGATGGCGAAGGGGGGGATGTACGACCAGATCGGTGGCGGGTTTCACCGCTACACGGTCGACGCTCAGTGGCGCGTGCCGCACTTCGAGAAGATGTTGTACGACAACGCGCAGCTTCCCCGCCTCTACCTCGAGGCCTTTCAGGTGACCGGTGACCGGTGGCTGCGCGCGATCGCCGAGGAGACCCTGGACTACGTCCTCCGCGACCTGCGGCACCCGGAGGGCGGCTTCTACTCCGCCACCGACGCCGACAGCGAGGGCGAGGAAGGGAAGTACTTCATCTGGACACGCGCGGATGTGGCGCGGGTCGTGGAGCCGCGTGACCTCGAGCTCGTCTGCCGGTACTGGGACATCTCCGACGACGGCAACTTCGAGGGGCGGAACATCCCGCACGTCACGCTCTCGGGGGAAGAGGTGGCTAGGCTCTTCGGACGAAGCCCCGAGGAGGCCGCGCACGCGATCGGCGAGGCGAGGCGTCGGCTGCTCTCAGCGCGAGCGGGCCGGGTACCGCCCCTCCGCGACGAGAAGATCCTCGCGAGCTGGAACGGCCTCATGATCGGGACGCTGGCCGAGGCGGGACGAGTCTTCGGGGCGCGACGGTTCGTCGACGCCGCGGTCGCGGGCGCGACGTTCATCTGGGACCGCATGCGCTCCGGGGGACGTTTACTCCACGGGTGGGCCGGGGGAAGGGCCAAGGGGGATGCCTACCTGGACGACCATGCGTTCGTCGCGAGCGCGCTCCTCGATCTCTACGAGGCGACGGGGGAGCGGATGCACCTCGCCCGCGCACGTGACCTCGTCGCGGCGCTCGAGGCCCGCTTCCACGACGACGAGGCCGGCGCCTACTTCTTCACGGCTCACGACGGCGAGCGGCTCATCGCTCGAACGAAGTCCGGGGCGGACGGGTCGCTGCCGGCAGGAAACTCGGTTGCGGCGCATGTTCTCCTCCGGCTGCATCACCTCACCGGGGAGCCGTCCTACCGGGAACGGGCGGAGGAGATACTCCGCCTCTACCACGACGAGGCAGCTGCGAACCCGTTCGCGTACGCTTCGTATGTGCAGGCGCTCGAGCTCTACACGGAGGGCCCGACCGAGGTGGTGGTGATCGGCCGGCAGGGGGCGACCGATGCCGACGCCCTGTGGGCCGTCGTCGCGCTCACCTACCTCCCCCATCGCGTGCTGGTTCGGGCCGAGGCGGGTGAGAAGGACGTGCCGGCGCCGGCGCGCGAACGACGACCACTCGATGGGCGAGCGACCGCCTACGTGTGCCGTCACTTCGCCTGCTCGTCCCCGGTCACCGATCCGGCCGAGCTCGAGCGGCTGCTCGGCCCTTCCACCTAGGAGCTCGCATGGCCGAGACCTCGCCTCCGCCCGATCCCCCGACTTTCCTGCGGGAGCACGTCGCTCCGCGGTCGGCGCGACGCGTAGCCCAGCTCAAGGCGGAGATCGCCCGCTTGCAGCGGGAGCTGGACGACCGACTGGCAGCTACGGCGACCGTTCAGCTCGTACTCGAGGGAGATGGGACCTGGTATCTGAATCTGCGCGATGGCGAGACCCGGGTCGCGGACGTCCCCGACTCGCCGCCCATCATCCGGCTCTACCAGGAGCGGAAGGATTGGGAATCGCTCGTCCGGGCGCAGCTCGCCGACCGCGCCGGGCTGCCGGCTCTGGCTCCGGAGCTCACGAGGAGCCGAATCGAGCGGCTGCGCGCTCTGGAGGGGGCGATTGCCTTCCGCCTGGGAAGCACCGACGGCGAGCGCATGATCCTCGTCCAGTTCGGTGCGGGCGACCGCGCACAGCCCCGCTGCACCGTGAGCCTCCGCGCCGAGGACGCGCTCCGCTTGCAGGCGGGCGAGCTGACCCCCCAGGCGGCCTTCATGCAAGGTCTCGTGAAGCTCGAGGGTGATCTCGCCTTCGCGATGCAGGTGGGGACCGCGCTCTTCCTCTAGGCTCCCCGGAAGACGGGCGCGCGCCGTTCGCGCTGCGCCGCGAGACCCTCCCTCGCATCCGCACTCTCCCGCACCTGCCGGAAGAGCGTATCGAGATCGTCTCGTCGCAGCTGCCGACGCTCGTCGGCGAGACGTTGCACGAACGCCTTCATGGCACGCACGGAAAGCGGGGCATTCTGCGCGATGGCTCGCGCGAGGCCGGCCACCACGCTCTGCAGGTCGGCGGCCGTGACGACCCGGTTCACGAGTCCGAGCGCGAGCGCCGCTTCGGCACCCACCGCCTCGCCCGTGAAAAGAAGCTCCTTGGTGGGCGCGGCGCCGATCGTGTCGACGAGCTTCCAGGTGAGTCCAATCGGAACGGCGATGCCCAGGCGAGCGAGCGGCATCGCGAAGCGGGCGGTGTCGCCCCCCACCCGCAGGTCGCAGTGCAGCGCCAGCTCGCAGCCCCCGGCAATCGCGTCGCCCTGCACCGCGGCGATGGTCGGATGCGGGCAGCGCTCGAGCGTCGCGAGGGCGTCTTCGAGGCCGTGCGTTTCCACCGCTCCCGCCTCGCGCTGCGCCGCGAGCTCGCGCAGGTCGAGCCCCGCGCAGAACGTCACTCCGGCTCCTTGCAGGACGACCACGCGGCTTCGACGGTGCGGAGGATGTCGTCCGGCATGCGAGCGCTGCCTAGAAGTTGTCCTTCAGCCCACGGAGCGCGGCAAAGACCGCGACGGGATCCTCCACCCGGACACGCGGGACGCGCTCGCGGACCGAGGCGGCGAGCTCCGGGCTATCGATCCGAAGGAAGGGGTAGGTCGCCTTCTCCTCGCCGATCGTGCTCGGCACGGTCGGCTTCCCCTCCCGGCGAAGAGCTTCGACGGCTTCACGCTTCTCGCGGAGCCGGCGGTTGCCCGGCTCGAGCATGGCAGCGAAGCGAAGATTCTTCTCCGTGTACTCGTGGCCGCAGTACACCCTTGTCTCGTCTGGAAGGGCGGTGAGTCTTCCCAGCGAATCCATCATCTGGGCCGCGTCTCCCTCGAAGAGCCGGCCGCAGCCGCCTGCGAACAGCGTATCCCCGGTGAAGAGGACGCGCTCGGTCGGGAAATGATACGCGATGTGACCGCTGGTGTGGGCGGGGATCAGAATGACGCGTCCGCGAAGCTCGCCGACCGCCACCGGGTCGCCGTCGCGGACAGGCCGCGTGATGCCCGGGATACGGGAAGCTTCGGCCGCCGAGCCGAAGACCTGCAATCCGGGAAGGGCAGCGACGAGGTCCTGGTTGCCCCCCACGTGGTCGAAGTGGTGATGCGTGGCAAGGACCGCAACCAGACGGACTCCCCGGCGTCGAACCTCCGCGAGGACGGGCCCGGCGTCCGCGCAGTCGACCACCCCGGCCGTCGCTGTCGCCGGATCGACGAGCAGGTAGGCGTAGTTGTCCGCGAGCTGCGGGATCGGGACGACATCCACGTCGAGCCTAGTCCTCCACCGGAAGGCTCATGCGCGACGCTTCTTCGAAATGGCCGGTGTTCTCTCCTCCCGCTCCCCCGCGTTGCTCGAGCCGGAAGAGGCGCTCCCGGAGTCCCGCGCTCTCTACCGCCCGTGCGAGCTGCTCCTTCGAGAGGTCGCCCAGACGGGCCTCGAGCCGCCCGAGGCGGTCCCGGAGCCCCGCCGCTTCCCCGGCGCGTGCGATCTGATCCTTGCTGTACTCCACGACCCGTCCTTCGATCCGCGTCAGCCGCTCGCGGAGCGCGCCGAGCTCGCCGAGCTTGGTACCGACCTCCCGGCCCAGGTCCGTGAGCCGCTGGTCGATCCTTTCCAGCCGCTGGCGGATATCATCGCCGTCGATCGTGTCCTTCGCCGTCTCGCGGGTGATCTCGGCGATGCGTCGCTCGACGTGCTGGAGGCGTGCGGCGAGCTCCTCGGCCCGGGCCATTGCCCCCGCGGCGCGCTCCCCGGCACCCGTGGCGACCGCCTGGATCGGGGCGACGAGCTCCCGCACCCCGTCTTTCGGGACATCGGCGAGACGGTTCTCGAGGGTGCGCACGCGATCACGCACCCGATCGACGTCCTTGCGGAGGCTGACGGCGAGACGGTTCAGCAAGGCGTCGAGCCGCTCGGTCAGCCGCTCCTCGGTGGCACCGACGAGCGCGACGACCTGCCCCTCGACCCCCCGGCCGACCTCCACGAGGCGCCGCTCGATCCCTACACGCAGGCCCTGCGCCTGATCGACCAAGCGCTTCCCTCCGTCCGCAAGGATGTCCTGTAACGTTGCCAGGCGGCCCCGCGGCTCTTCCTTCACGCGTCCCATCTCACCCTCCTTTGCGACCGATGCGAGCGCACACGCCGGCGCTGCCGTAGGTTTCTCTATCCTCGCTCACGTCCGGGGCCCCAGCATCGCGAGGACCCCCGTATACTGGTGCAAGCGTGACATCGCGCCCCCGGGAGCGATCTCCGCGCCGCTGAAGAAGCCTGCGACCGGTACGCCGCCGAGGTGCTGCCGAATATAGGCGGTATCCAGGCCGGGCACGCCATAAAAGCCGCGCCCCCGCCCCACGCAGTTGACGTACAGAGCGGCCGCCGGTGACGTGGCTTCCCATGCTGCGGCCTGGTCGACCAGCACCCGCTGCAGATCGTCGCGCGCCCCCTGCGGATCGCGCACGCCGAAGAACAGCTCTTGACCCTCTACGACCGGTGCGGCCAGCGCCACGGCGCCCCGCTGGGGGTCGAAGCCCCGGAGATGGCGTGCCACGAACTCGCCCTCCCCCACCGAAAGTCCGGCGAGGACGACGGCAAGTGCCCGCGGCGGATCCTCGAGGAGCGATGCCGGCACGACAGCCGCAAACGCCTCGTACGCCGGACGCCCGTCGAGGGCCAGGATCACGTTGCCCTGGGCGCTGGTCACTCGGTGCACGCACCCGACTCGGTGCACCGCGTGCGTCACGCCCACGGTGGTCCGAAGGTCGCCGGCCAGGAGAACGCCCGAGATGGCGTTCGACGAGGACGCGTTACCGGCGAACACCGCGACCTCGCCGACGCTGCCGTTCTCGGAGGCGCCCCCGCCCACCACGCGAACACCGGGCAGCCCGCTGGCGAGCCCTTGGAGCAGGGGCTCCCATTGGACGTTGTACGAATCGGCGAAGAGGAAGAGGACGGCGCCCGGCCTGGCTGCGTCGGCGACCGCGTCCGCGACGCAGTCCGCGGCCCGCTGGGGCCTGCCTCGCTCCAGCGGCACGAAGAACCGGCGGGCAGCGAGCTCGCCCTGGAGGACGAGCGCCGCGACTCCGGGACCGCCCTCGACTTCGAGCTCGCCGGCGAGGACTCCGGCAGCGCTGCAGCCGATGACGTTGTCGGTTCCGGCAAGATTCCCCCCGGTACGCGTCGCACGGGTGAAGCCGGGGCCATGATGGGTGGTGGCGAAGAGCAAGAGGACGTCGGCCCTCCCGAGCCCGGCTGACTCCAGGGCGGCGGCCGTCGCGTCCGCTGCGGCGCGGGCCGAATCACGTTCCGTCGACAGTCCTGCTCCAGCCCGGAGCACCTCGACCTCTCCGGAGAGACGAACTCCTCTACCCTTAGGGGACGGGCCCCTTAGAGCAAGGGTCTTGGGGAATTGCAACTCGTGAGCGCGAAAGAACTCACCTGGGCGCCGCAGACGGCAGCGTGTGAAGCAACATGACCAGGCGCCGAACGCCGTTCTCCAGGTTCTGAATGGAGACCCGCTCGTTGCTGCCGTGGACCGTCTTCTCCTCCTCCTCGGTGAGAACGAACGGGATGAAGCCGTAGCTGGCGACTCCTTGCTCTCGGAAGTAGTGGCTGTCGGTGAATCCCGGAATGACACTCGGGACCACCGGCGCACCACCGAGGTCGGCTGCCGCCAGCTGGCGGACCGCCGTGATGAGAGGGGAGCTCGGGTCGGAGGATGAAGCCGGAAAGGAGAGAAGTGTCTCGACGGCGACGGCGTCGTCGCCGATCACGCTGCGAAGCTGGGCAATGAAAGCGGCCGGGTCTTCGCCGGGCAGGAGCCGGCAGTCGAGTTGGGCGCTCGCCTCGGCGGGGATGACATTGGTCTTCGAGCTCCCTTGCAGAACGGTCGGCGTGATGGTGTCGCGGATGAGCGCATTCTGCCGGGGATTCCGCGTGAAGTCAGCCAGGAACTGGGGTTCTTCGAGAGCGTCGTGCAGATGGGTCAGCGCGCCGCGGAGGGGCTCCTTTTCGAGGGGCGCAAAGGCCGCGAAGTAGCTCTCGACTGCCGGGACGAGGCTGATCGGGGTCCGGTAGCGGCGGATCTTGTTGAGCGCGCGGATCAGGCGGGTGACGGCCGTGAAGCGGGGCGGGGTGGATCCGTGCCCTGACTCTCCGTGCGCCACGAGCTTGACCCAGCAAGGGGTTTTCTCTGCCACCGAGACCTGTACGATCTTTCGTCCCCCGCGCAGGTGGATGTGGTCGCCCTCGGTGAGCAGGTACTCGGCGTTGCCGAGGAGCTCGCGGCGGTGGTGCACGAGCCATCCTGCACCGGCAGCGCCTCCCGTCTCCTCGTCGGCCGTCGCCAGGACGATGACGTCGCGGCCGGGCGGCCGGTGGCTCCGCTTGAGGGCGATCACGGCCATCGCCTGGATGACAGAGAGACCCTTGGCGTCGAGGGCGCCACGCCCGTAGATGTGCCCGCGCTCCCGGATTCCCCCGAAGGGCGCGATCCGCCAATCACGGGGATCGGCCGGCACCACGTCCAGATGCGAGAGCAGGATCAGTGGACGGGCGCCACCCTGCCCGGGGAGTCGCGCGTAGAGGTTGCCCCGCCCGGGGGCCGATTCCATCACCTCGGTCTCGATTCCTTCCGCGCGGAACTTCCGTGCGAGGAGGTTGGCCGCGGCGGTCTCGCCTCCCGGCGGGTTCGTGGTGTCGACGCGGATCAGGTCACTCAGCAGCGTTGCGGCTTCTTCGCCGAGCGCGTGCCAGTCGAGGTCGGCACGCGCGGGCTCCACCCTGAGCACGAGCGCGACGGCCAGTAGGGCGGCCGTCAACGACAATTGCCGCATCGCAGCAGCATTTCCACGTACCCAGGGCTCCCCGGAGCGCGTATCACGCGGTTTTTTGCGCAGCACCCTGCGCAAAACCGCGTCAGACATGGCTTCGCGGGGCGGGCATTTATTAACACCGCGCAGAACGCGGACTTTCGCGCCGTGTGCCACGTGCGGTGGTGCATAGTGGCTTCTTGTCCCGAAGAGGGCGACGGCGATTTTAGTCAAAGATATCCGCAGGTTAGTAAGATAGCACCACATCGGCGCTGACCACTGGCGAGGCGGGTAGCCGCGGCCCCCGTTCGCTCCGCACCTGGCACACCAACGTGGTGTCCACAGGTTCTCCACAGAGAGTCTATCAACACTATCGAGACGGCTTTCTGGAGCCGGTCTCGTACCGGTGCCCGATACATGCAGCATACAGCTCTGCCGAACCCGGACGGGTCGCCGCTGCCCGGGTGGTCTTCACCTCGGTGAAGTTTCGTCGCAGGCGTGCGAGCAAGGCCTCGTAGTCGGTGCCCATGAAGACCTTCGTCAGAAGTCTTCCCCCAGGGCGGAGAAGGGTCGGAAGGAGGTCCAAGGTCGTTTCCACGAGCGCGGCTGAGCGGGTCTCGTCCCTGGCTCGGACTCCGGTCAGCTTCGGGGCGAGGTCCGAGAGCACGACGTCGGCGTGCCGCCCGAGGTGATCGAGGATCGCCTGGGCGGTAGCGGCCTCGCGCACGTCGGCCTCGAGGAGGTAGAGGTTCGGTGCCGCCAGAGGCGTGATGGGCGTCAGATCGACACCGACCGCGCGACCCTGTGGCCCGACCCGCTCAAGAACGATCTGGAGCCAGCCGCCCGGTGCCGCTCCCAGCTCGACGACGTAGTCACCCCGGCCGAGCAAGCCGAACCGCCGATCGAGCTCCGCGAGCTTGTAGGCGCTGCGCGCTCGAAATCCTTCCGCCCGGGCGAGACGATGATACGGATCCCGACGCCGGTCGCGCATGCCGCCGGGTGCGACGGGCGGCTAGTATTCGCCGGGTGGCTGGTAGGCCTCGTAGTTGTCGAAGGGACTCTCGTGCGGGACATGCCCGAAGATCCGCTCGAGGCGGGGGTGCGAGACCACGAAATGAATCGGTCGCATGACGAGCCACTCGGCAGCGAAGCCGACCGGGTAGACGGCGTACGCCGCCAGCCGGAGTGGATGGGACTGCGAGTCGTCGTACGCGTCGTGCGCGCCGACGGTCATGGGTGCCGCGAGGAACCCGATCGCCAGGCCGAGGACCAAGAGAAGACGTTTCACGCCACACCTCCCGCGACCCTCGAGGCCGGGGGCCGCCTGACAGGACAGGCTAGCAGCCCCCCCGCCGAGGCTCAAGAAAGCCCACCGTCGCTTTGTTGACACCACGGATCTCGCCTCGCTAGAGTCCCGGCCACCTCAACCCGAATCCGACGATGGGCCGCACTTTCAGGCCGCTCGAGCCGCTCCGCGGCTGGCGTCGTCTTGCGGCGCACGCATGGCGGCCGCCCAGAGACCCGAGCGTCTATGCGCTCCTCGAGATTCCGATGCGCTCTGCGCTTGCCCATGTCGAGCGCCTGCGTGAGGAATCGGGGCTGCGAGTCACGGTCACCCACCTCGTCACGCGCGCTGTGGCGCTCGCCATCCGACGGTATCCGCAGCTGAACGGCATCGTCGCCCGCGGTCGCATCATGCTGCGGGAGACCGTCGACATCTTCATCCAGGTCGCCGTCGAGGGAGGGAGTGACCTCTCCGGCGTCAAGATCGCCCGTGCGGACGAGAAGAGCGTGCTCGAGATCGCGCGGGAGACCGAGGAGCGGGTCGAGCGACTTCGCCAGCGGCGCGACCGGCAGGTAGAGCGGACGAAGTCGCTCCTCGACCGGGTCCCCGTCCGTCTCCTCGGCCCCGTTGTTCGGATCCTCTCCTACCTCACTTACGACCTCGACCTGGATCTCACTCGCTTCGACGTGGTCAAGGACGGATTCGGGAGCGCCATGGTGACGAACGTCGGCACCTTCGGTCTGGCGCAGGCATACGCACCCCTCGTGCCGTTCAGCCGGGTGCCGCTCGTCGTGCTGGTGGGCGAGGTCCAGGACAAGGCGGTCGTGGAGGCGGGACGGGTGGTCGTCCGGCCGATGATGACGCTCGGCGTGACCTTCGACCATCGCTTCATGGACGGCTACCACGGCGGCGCGATGGCGCAGCTCTTCCGGGCGTTCCTCGAGGATCCGGCCCGCTTCGACGCCCCGCGGGCCGAAGCGCTCAGCGCGGCGCCCAGCCTACGAAGCTGAGCTGCCGGCCGGTCCCCGCGCCGTCGCGGCGGAAGGAGTGGTAGCCGGGGCCGCAGACGGTACAGGGCCCGAGGATGGCGACGTCCGTGACTCCGGCCGCGCGGAGGAGCAGCGAGACCGCCAGCCGGAGATCCACGTGGCTTCGCGCCGCGCCCTCGTGCCAGGCGGCCGCGGTCAGGTCGCCCGTGCGCGCGCGGAAGGCCTCGCCGACCTCCGGTCCGACCTCGTAGCAGCAGCCTCCGACGGCCGGCCCGATCGCCGCCTCGAGCTCGGCGGGTGCCGTCCCATGGAGTGCAGAGACTTGGGAGACGGCGGCCTCGAGCACGCCCGCGGCCGCTCCACGCCATCCTGCGTGAACCGCCGCCGCGACGGCTCGTCGTCGATCGAGGAGGAGGACGGGCACGCAGTCTGCC
>VBLA01000014.1 GCA_005879245.1 Deltaproteobacteria bacterium | reverse complement strand
CCCGACGCTTGCGCATGAGCGGCTCCGAGTATTCCGGGCGGGCTGCGCGTGAGTCAACCGCGGAGCAGCGACGGACGTGGAAGCGGGAGCTCTAGTCCTCGCTGTGGGTTTGCATGCCGTACTTCCGGAGCCGCCGCGAAAGCGACCAGCGGCTGATGCCGAGGATGCGAGACGCCCGCCGCTGGTTGCCCCGTGCCTCCTGGAGCACGCGCTCGATGTGCCGCATCTCGACGTCGCGCAGGGATGACAGCGGCCCGCTCTCGGGCGCGCGGCGCATCTGCTCGGGAAAGTGCTCCGGGCCGATCCGGCCGTTGCGAGCCTGGAGGGCCGCCTCCTCGACGGTCTCGCGCAGCTCGCGGAGGTTCCCCGGCCAGCGGTAGCGCTGGAGCAGCTCCTCGGCTTCGGGCCCGAGCTCGCGTGGCCCTAGGTGCGCGCAGCATTGCTCGAGGAAGTGGTGCGCGAGCGCCGGAATGTCCTCGGGCCGCTCGCGCAGCGGCGGAAGGGTGAGCAGCTCCGCGGCGAGGCGTGCGTGGAGGTCCTCCCGGAACAGGCCGGCGGCGACCCGCGCGCGGAGGTCGATGCTGGTGGCGGCCAGGCAGCGCGCGTTGGCCGGCACGGGGGCGTCCGAGTTGAGCCGGACGACCTCGCGTCGCTCGAGCAACTGGAGACACGCGTCCTGCAGGCGGGGGGGAAGCTCGCCGACCTCCGCGAGCAACACCGTCCCCACGCCGGCCTGCTCGAAGGTGCCCATCTTGTGTGGCGGTCTCGATTCCGAGCTTCCGTCGACGCCCAGTAGCTCCGCCTCGATCAGCGGCTCCGAGAGGCTGGCGCAGTCGATCACCACGAAGGGGTGGCCGGCGCGCCGGGAGAGATCGTGGATGGCGCGGGCGACCAGCTCGGCGCCCGTGCCAGGCTCCCCGAAGATGAGCGCGGGCGAGGCGTTTGCCGCGAGGCGCCGGAGCTGCGGAAGGAGGCGTCCGAGGACCGGATCCCGCGCGATCGCGTCCTCGAGCCATTCTGCAGGGCCGCGACCCTCGGCATCAGATCGCTTCGAAACGTTATCCAACGGGGACAGCATCGAAAGGGCGCTCCTTCTGCCCATCAGAGGGGGGGCGTCGGTAGTCGTCTGCCGCTGGTAGGCGGCAATGGTGCAAGATTGCAGCAACGCCCGTGCCAGCGCCTGGGGTCATTGCCCCGCGCTCGAATGGAAGCGTCCTTGTCGACCGATCCGACGTGGCGCGCCCCGCGCGTGGCAACGTGCCGCGTCGCCTTACGCTGCACCGGGGTGCCCCGCCGCGCTGTCGGAGCCGTGACAGGTGAGTTGGTACGGTTCTTGTCCTATCGAGGAATCGACACATGAGGAGAGTCGACAGGCAGCCGAACGACGACGAGGACGTGCTCGCGCTGGTCGGGGAGAGCCGTCTCCTCGCCGGCCTGCTGAGCCACGCGCTGGACCGTCTCCGGGCCGAACCACGGGGCGCTTCGCTCCGCCGAGCGAGGGAATGGGTGTGCAGCCGTGGCAGCGGGGTGCGATTTTCGTTCGAGCACGCGTGCGTGACGCTCGGACTCGAGCCGCGCACGGTCCGGCGTCGACTCGGTCTCCGCGCCCACGTGCCGCGCCGTGTGAGCCGGCGGGGTTTTACGCGGGGTCCGAGCCCGTAGAGCAGTGGCTCATGGCGGTATCATGCTGCGCAGCCAGGCGAGCGCCGGCTCGAAGACGTCGCGAGCGGCCCCGTGCCCGACGAGCACGTCCAGGTGCCCGTAGCCAGGTAGCTCACGCACGATGGCAGAGGAGCCTCCATATGAGTGGGCCGAGGTCTTCACCCGCTCCACCCAGTCCGCCCCGAGGTTCGTGCTCGCGAACGCGATCACGGGTAGCGGTCGCGTGACCGGCGCGGCCGGTGGCGCTTCGAGCACCGCGCGCGGCCACCAACGGTCGTAGCCGTCGAGGAGCGTCGCGAGCATGCGCACGTCGGACACGCCGTCGCGGGTATTGGCGAGCCCGCCGTGACCGCCGAAGCTCTCGGCCGAGTAGAGGATGTCGGCCAGCGCCTCGCCGGCGGAGGCGTACCCGGCCACCGGCGACGGGCGAGCCGGATCGGCCATCACCTCGGCGAGCAGACGTTGTCGTTCGGCGAAGGGCAGACGCCGACCACCGACGTCGATCACCGCGTCGTTGCCGGCGAGAGGGCGCGCCGTCGCGACGGCCCCGTCGAGCACGATCAGGCCGGCGACCCCGTTATCGGGCCGTGCGGCGAACCGGTACGCGAGCGCGGCGCCGTGGCTGAAGCCGGCGACGTAGATCGGGCCCTTGTCCGCGCCGCGGACGAAGCGGGTCGCCCAGAGGACGTCGTCGAGGAACACGTCGGCCGTCCAGTCCTTGAGCGTCGCGAGGTCGCCAGCCGAGGCGTCGGCCGGCACGGCGTGAGTCCGATAGTCGAGACCCCAGGTGTGTACCCCGGCAGCGGCGAGGTAGAGCCGGAAGTCCTGGCGCGGGTTCGCGATCGTGAGCTCGCTGTTCATGTGCATGCCGGGGAGGTAGAGGACGATCGGGGCGATCGGGCCACCTGCAGGGGGGCACGGCGCGAGGCGGTGGAGCCCCACCCGGTCGAATCGGCCGTCGGGCGGGCGGGCGCAGGTCCAGACGTCCTCGCAGAGCGCGGTGCCGCGCACCTCGCGCATCGCCTGCACGTGGGTGCAGCTTCCTGCAGGCCGTCCCGGGTGCGGGCCGCGGCACGCGACCACCGCGAGGACGGCCAAGCCGAGCGAGGTGGCCTGCCGCACCGTCATTCGGCTCGAAGGAACTCGATGAACTTCTCGGTGGCGGGCGAGAAGTGCTTCCCCTGGCGATGGATGATGCCGAGCGGGCGGAGAAAGAGCTCGTCCGACAGATGGACCGCCGCCAGCGTCTTGTTCTTCACCTCCGGCCGCACGGCGGGCTCGGGGAGGATGGCGAGCCCGGTGCCGATCTCGATCACCCGCTTGATAGTCTCGACGTTGTCGAGTTCCATGACGTAGCGGACCTCGACGCCGTAGCGGCGGAGGATGCGATCGGTCTCGCGGCGGGTGGGAATGTCACGCTCGTAGCCCACCAGGTGCTCTCCCTGGAGCTTCCGGATCGAGACCTGACGATGGCGCGCGAGCGGATGGCTCGGCGGGCAGGCGAGGACCAGCCGATCCTCGCGGAAGGGCAGCACGGTGATCTGCGGCCGTCGGCTCGGATAGGCGACCACGCCGAGGTCGACCTGGCCCCGGAGCGCATCCTCGTAGATCTTGTTCGAACGGCTGTACTCGAGATGGAGATGGACCTGCGGGTAGGCCTTCAGGTAGCGCTTGATCTGCACCGAGAGCTCGTAGAGGCCGATCGAGTGGACGGTCGCGACGCGGACCGTCCCCGCCACCCGCTGGGCGACCACCTGCAGCTGCGCCTCCATGTCCTGGTAGCGCTGGACGATCTCCTTGCTCACCTGATACAGGATCTCGCCTGCGGGAGTGAGCTGGACGTTCCCCCGGGTGCGCTCGAGGAGGCGTCGGCCGTACCGTTCCTCGAGGGTGCGGATCTGCTGGCTCACCGCCGACTGGGTCACGAAGTTCTGGGAAGCGGCCACGGAGAAGCTCCGGGTCTCGACGACGTCGCAGAAGACCTTGAGGGTCTCGAGGTGCACGGCTAATGCGAATACTGTTGCAGGGTGAGAAACACTTATACGACCCGACCCCGGCGCACGCAACCAAGGGGCACCGGCCGTGATCGCCGGCGGCGACGTCGACTACTGCCGTCTCGACGAGCTCCTCTCCGAGGACGAGCGGCTGACGCGCGCGAGCGTGCGGAGCTTCGTCGAGCGCGAGGCGCTCCCCCTGATCGAGGGCTGTCACGCACGCGAGGAGTTCCCGCGCGCGCTCGTCCCGCGTATGGCCGAGCTCGGGCTCTTCGGGACGAATCTCACCGGCTACGGGTGCGCCGGCCTTTCGAACGTCGCCTACGGGCTCATGATGCAGGAGCTCGAGGCGGGGGATTCGGGGTTACGCTCGATGGCGTCGGTGCAGGGGTCGCTCGCCATGTACGCCATCTGGCGCTGGGGCAGTGAGGAGCAGAAGCAGCGCTGGCTTCCGGAGATGGCGGCGGGCCGCGCGATCGGGTGCTTCGGGCTGACCGAGCCCGACCACGGCTCCGATCCCGGCGGGATGGAGACTCGGGCCCGGCGGGAGGGATCGGAGTACGTCCTGGCGGGGACCAAACGCTGGATCACCAACGGGTCAGTCGCCGACATCGCGATCGTGTGGGCGAAGGAAGGGGACACGATCGCGGGGTTCCTCGTCGAGCGCGGTACCCCCGGGTTCTCCGCGAGCGACATCAAGGGGAAATTTTCGCTGCGCTCCTCGATCACGTCGGAGCTGGTCCTCGAGGACGTCCACTTGCCTGTGGCGAATCGGTTTCCCGGGGGCGACGGCCTCGGGGGGCCCTTCTCGTGCCTCAATCAGGCGCGCTACGGCATCATCTGGGGAGCGCTCGGCGCTGCACGGACCTGCTACCTGACGGCGCTCGGCTACGCGCAGGATCGCCGCCAGTTCGGGAGCCCGATCGCGCGCTACCAGCTCGTGCAGCAGAAGCTGGTCAACATGCTGACCGGGATCACGACGGGCCAGCTGCTGGCCTGGCGGCTCGGCCGGTTGAAGGACGCCGGAGCGCTCCGGCCGGAGCAGGTATCGCTCGCCAAGCGGTACAACGTCGCCACCGCCCTCGAGATCGCCCGGCTGGCGCGCGACGTGCTCGGCGCGAA
>VBLA01000013.1 GCA_005879245.1 Deltaproteobacteria bacterium | reverse complement strand
CTCGGCCCCGGTGAGCGCGGAGAGATCCTCGACGACGAGGTCGTCACGCTCGCCCCGCCGGCCGGTCCCGAGGTCCAGCTCCAGGTTGGTCGCCCCCCCGGCGGCCGACACCAGGGCGGCGATCGCCTCGTCGGCGAGCGGCGCCCGCCCCAGGTTGGTGTGCAGCACGACCCCCGTCGCATTGACGACGCGCGTGAGGCGCGGTCGGGAGGCCGACTCGAGGCGCCGGGCAGCCGCGGCGAGCAGGGCTTCGTCCGGGGGCACGGGCCCGCCGTCGGACGCCTGGCGCCGGAGCTCCCCGAGGACGAGCCGGAGGGTGTCGACGACGCGCTCCCTCCGGTAGCGCGCCGTGAGCGCGACGCCCCCCGGCGCGGCGAGCAGGCGCGCGACCGGGGGGATCCGCCGGCGTGGGTTCGGGGCGGAGGACCGCGTCATCCGGCGGCATCGTGCCTGACCCCGCCCGGGCGAGACAAGGTGACCCGGCGTGGTCGGCTGGCGCCGGGAAGTTGCCGGCACCGGCGGCGCGTGCGAGCCTGGTGCGGGATGGCAGACGAGCGGACGCTGGTGACCGGGATCGTCCGGCGGCTGCGCGAGGCCGGCCATGAAGCCTACCTCGCGGGCGGCTGCGTGCGCGATCAGCTGCTCGGCCGCGCACCGCTCGACTTCGACGTCGCTACCAGCGCCCCGCCCGAGACGGTGCAGCGGCTCTTCCCGCGGACCGTCCCGGTGGGTGCCGAGTTCGGGGTGATTCTGGTCGTCGAGAGGGGCCTTCCCTTCGAGGTCGCGACGTTCCGGTCGGACGACGCCTACGTGGACGGCCGACGCCCGAGCCAGGTCCACTTCGGCTCGGCGCGGGATGACGCCCAGCGCCGTGATTTCACGATCAACGCGCTCTTCCTCGATCCGTTGTCGGGCGAGGTGGTCGACTTCGTGGGCGGCCGACGGGATCTTTCGGCGGGGGTGATCCGTGCGATCGGCGACGCGCGGAGCCGGATCGCCGAGGACCGGCTGCGGATGCTGCGCGCCGTCCGGCTGGCAGCACGGCTCGGCTTCGCGATCGAGCCCGAGACGCATGCGGCCATTCTGGCTTCCGCCGAGACCATCACCGACATCGCGCCCGAACGGATCGGTGACGAGGTCGTGAAGATCCTGACCGAGGGAGCTGCGCGGCGAGGCTTCGAGCTCCTCGCGGCGACCGGCCTGCTCGGGCCCGTCCTGCCCGAGGTGGCGCGCATGGAAGGCGTCGCCCAGGGTCCGGAGTACCATCCCGAGGGTGACGTCTTCACCCACACCCTCCTCCTGCTCCACCAGCTGCCCGCAGGAGGATCGGAGACGCTCGCCCTCGGCGCCCTGCTGCACGACGTCGCCAAGCCGGCCTGCGTGGGCGAGCACCACGGCCGGATCACGTTCTACGGGCACCCTGCGGTCGGCGCCGAGATGGCGGTTGCGATCTGCCACCGTCTGAGACGCAGCCGCGCGACGTGGGAGCGCGTGGACTACCTCGTGCGCAACCATCTCCGCCTCGTCCAGGCACCCGAGATGCGGCTCTCGACCCTGAAGCGCATGCTCCGGGAGGAGGGCTTCGACGAGCTCCTGGCGCTCGCCCGCATGGACGCCCTCGCGTCCAACCGTGACCTCCGCTACGTCGGCTTCTGCGAGCGGCGTCGCGCCGAGCTCGCGCAGGAGGAGATGCGGCCGGCCCGGCTGCTCGCCGGGGACGATCTGATCGCGCTCGGCTACCCGCCCGGTCCCCTCTTCGGCGAGATCCTGACGGCCCTCGAGGAGGCCCAGCTCGAGGACCAGATCCGGACGCGCGAGGAGGCGGAGCGCTTCGTCGCGGATCGATTTCCGCGGCGCTAACGGGACGCCGAAAGACGGGATACGTCGCGTTCGCGGACGGGGAGCGGGGTGCGGAGCACCCCCGCTCGCCTTCGGTTCGGTCGCGTTGGGCGTCGCGAGTTGGCTCGAAGGTCGCGCCCGCGACCTCACAGGCGGCGCTCGGGGGTGCCCCGCACCCCGCTCCCCGTATGCGACGGCGATCCGTCTTTCAGCGTGCTGCTAGTGTCCCGGATCGGAAATCCGCTGAGGAAGTCCGCGAGCTATCGCCGCCGCTGGCAAGGCGCGACGACGAGTAATAGCAGCGCTATTGCGAGGAGGAGCAACGCCGCCAGCGGCGGTGAGAGCCGCGGAATTCGTCAGCGGATTTCCGGTTCGGGACACTAGTGCCCCGCGTGCTCCTCGGCGAGGCGCTGCAGGCACCTGACGAGCAGGCGGACGCCGAAACCTGTGGCTCCGCGGGGGGCGTGGGGAAGGTCCTTCTCGGTGAAGGCCGGGCCGGCGATGTCGAGATGGGCCCAGCGCGTGCCCCCGACGAACTCCTCGAGAAAGAGGCCCGCGATGATCGCGCCGGCGGAGTCGCCGCCGACGTTCTTCAGGTCCGCGATCGGGCTCTTCAGATCCTCGCGGTACTCAACGACGAGCGGAAGCTGCCAGAGGGGCTCGCCGGCTGCCCGCCCCGCCGCCAGCAGTGTGTCGACGAGACGCTGGTCGTTGCCCATCACGGCCGCGAAGAGCGAGCCGAGCGCTACGCGGCACGCCCCGGTGAGCGTCGCGACGTCGATCATGACGTCGGGCTTCTCGAGACCGGCGAGGGCGAGCGCGTCGGCGAGGATGAGCCGACCTTCCGCATCGGTGTTCAGCACCTCGACCGTCTTGCCGTTCCGATAGCGGATGACGTCGCCGGGCTTCTGGGCGCTTCCGCCGGGCAGGTTCTCGGTGGCGGGAACGTATCCCGTCACGCGGACCGGGAGTCCGAGCCGGGCCGCGGCGGCGACGCCGCCGATCACCGCGGCACCACCGGCCATGTCGTACTTCATCGTCTCCATCGACTTGGCGGGTTTGAGCGACAGGCCGCCCGAGTCGAAGGTGATCGCCTTGCCGACCAGCGCGACGTGCGGCCCGGCCGCGGCTCCCGCGTAGCGGAGGATGATGAAACGCGGTTCCTCGCGGCTGCCGCGGGCGACGGCCAGCAGGCCGGCGAGGTTCTCGCGTGCGATCCGCTCCGCATCCCACACCTCGACCTCGAGCCCGGGGATCTCGACGGCGAGGGCGGTCGCCTGCTCGGCCAGGAAGCGCGGCGTCTTCACCGAGGCGGGCTCGTTCACCAGGTCGCGGGCGCGGAAGACCTCGCGGACGACCGCTTCGACCGCGGAGACTACCGGCCGGAGCGCGGCCGTTCCCGCCACCGTCTCACCCACCATCGCCAGTCGCTCGACGCGCCGCTGGCCGTCGTCATTCGAGAGGTAGCGGCCGAAGCGGTAGCCGGCCAGAAGAAATCCTTCCCCGAAGGCCGCGAGTACCTCGCGGCTCGCCCCGTTCTCGCCGAGATAGACCGCGACGCGGCGGGCACGCTGTCGCTCCGCCTCCTGGCGCGCCCGCGCTCCTGCCCGCCGCCAGGCGTCGTCGGCCACTGGCGCCCGCCCGATCCCGAGGAAGGCGGTGGTGCGTTCGCCGTGGTGGACCAGCAGCTCGTCCGTCCGCCCGCGGAAGGCGCCGTCGCCGAGCCGCCGGGCGAGCGCCGTGGCGAGCCGCCGGTCGAGCCGGCGGACGGCGGCACGCGCGTCGCCTTCAGGAAGCGGGACGAACACCAAATCGCCCCGCACCGCACGCAGGTCTCCCCGCTGCACCTGCAGCTTCACCATGCCCTCACCCCCTCGTCAGCGGAAGGTCTTGCGCGCCAGGTAGAAGACCAGCGCCCCCGCCCCCGCGTAGGCCAGCACTCCCTCGATCAGCCCCAGGCCCGTGGTGACGGCGAACACCAGCACCACGAGCGCGCTGCCGATCACCGCCACGACCCGCTCGATGCGCTCCTCGCGCGCCTGCGTTGCCTCGACGTGCCGCGCCACGTCACCACCGCATACTGGGCAGCGGCCGCCCGGGCGTCGGACGAGCGGCGTCCCGCAATGCGGGCAAGCGACCCTCGATCGCAGCGGCACACGGCGACTCTAGCGCATTCGGGCGCCGCAAAAAAAGAAGAGCGGCAGGCCGGGGGCCGGCCATGCCGCTCGCGCCGTCCTCGCGGCGTCGGGGCTCAGTCCCCGCTCGCCTTCTTGAGCTCCTCGGGCTCGCCGGAACGGAGAGACACCACCTGACCGCGGCGCGCCACGTTCGCCCGCGCCTTCCACGCGCGCAGACCCCGGCGGAGGTAGTCGGCTTCGAGGTCGAGCACGTCGCAGATGTTCTCGAACGCGTAGAGCCGGGTGCGGTCGGTGTCGTCGAACCACTCCTCCGCCTCGAGGAAGAGCTGCTGGCCGCGGGCATCGTGGGCCGCGGACTGCTTGAGGTACACGTCCACCGCGTCCTCGAGGATCGCGATCATGAGCCGGCGCTCCCCGTTGTACTGCCCCCGCCGCCGGACCCGATCGAAGTACTGCGACGGGAGCAACGTATCCGGCTGGACCAAACCAGCCAATCGCTCCTCTATCCCGTATTCACGTTCCTTCATCGAAGCACCCTACGGGGCATTCTAATTCGGATCGATCCCGTTTTCCGGACGGGCGTTCCCACAGCCGTGTGAAACGTCGACCCTTAGACGGCTCCGCTGCGGCGCATATTCACTGCCGGGGCGTGCCGCGGCCCCCGAACGTCCGCGATCGTCGTTTTCTCGAACAGCTCGAGCACCCGGCGTTGCCCCTCGCGCCAGACGCGCTCCATGCCGCACGCCCCCATGAGCGAGCAGTCGGCATGTTCACCAACGCACACGTTGAGCGAAATCGGGCCCTCGACCGCCTCGATGACGTCGCGGAAGGTCACCCGGTCCGCCGACCGCGCCAGGAGGTAGCCACCGTGGGGTCCTCGCTGCGAACGCACGAGTCCCTTGTGGATCAGCTCCTGGATGATCTTCTCGAGAAAATGTCGGGGGACTTTCTCCCGGGCGGCGA
>VBLA01000121.1 GCA_005879245.1 Deltaproteobacteria bacterium | reverse complement strand
CTTCCAGCCGCATGCGGTCATTCCCGAGCTACTGGCGATGGCCGACCTCGTGGTGTTGCCCCAGCGGAGCCACCCGATGGCGGAGGCCCAAATCCCGAACAAGGTCTTCGAGGCGATGGCGATGGCCAAGCCGATCGTGGCGTCGGCGGTGGGCGACATGCCGGAGGTGCTGGACGGCTGCGGGGTCGTGGTGGCACCCGAGAACGTCCCGGCGCTCGCCCAGGGCATCGCGCAGGTCCTGGGCGACGGGACGCGGGCCGCCGAGATGGGGCGGCGGGCGCGCGAGAAGTGCGTGCGCGAGTACTCTTGGGACGCCATCGCGCGCGTGCTCGCGGAGGTTCTCCGCCCCTTCGCGTCGAAGCGCTCCGGGGGTGGTCATGCGTGAAAAGAGACCAGAATCCATGCAACATTCTCGCAACCGGTCATCCGTGAACTCGACAAGACGGCGCTTCGCGGTGTAACGACCTGCGCATGGATGACCGGGTCTTCAAGCTGTGGGAGATTCCCATGGCAAAACCGGCCGTCGTCGCGAGCGCGCTCGCGCATCTCGACCCCGCGGCACTCGAGCGCTGCAAGCAGCGCCACCCGCTCCCGGTGCTCCGCCGTGCCCTCGACCGCGCCGTCGCCGGGTCGTCCGTGCGCAGTGTGCGCGCGGAGGTCCCCGCGAGGGGAGTCCGGCGATTCGTCGATCTCGAGACGCTGCCCGCGGAGTTCGCGGCTTACCTGGATCGGGCGGAGGTGCAGGCCGCTCTGAACACTCGCGGGGCGGGCGAGGAGCGGTCGGCCAAGGGCGAGGAAGACGGCCAGGGCTTGGGGCGGTCGATCATGCGCAACGTCGCCAGGCGGCCGGTCCTACGGCGCCTGGCAGAGCGCCTGTCCTTCCGGCCAGGGCACTACGTGACGCTCGCGCTCAACAGCGCCTTCGCGCCCATTCAGGTGCACGAGGAGATCGTCAGCCTCCTCGCACTGGTCGCGCGCCAGCAGCCCCGCTCCGTGCTCGAGGTCGGCAGCAGCCGCGGCGGGACACTCTATCTGTTCACCAAGTTCGCCGACCCCCGCGGCGTGCTGGTCAGCGTGGACCTCCGCATTCCCGACCCGGACCTGCTGCGTTCGTTCGCCCGGCGCGGCCAGCAGGTGATTCCATACCAGGGCGACTCGACCGCGCCGTCGACGATCGCCGCCGTGCGGAAGGTCCTCCCCTCCGCGATTGACTTCCTCTTCCTCGACGGGGATCACTCCTACGAGGGCGTCCGGCGCGACTTCGAGAACTACGCGCCGCTGGTGCGTCCGGGGGGCATCGTGGCGCTCCACGACATCGTGGAGGACAACGGAGCCCGCTACGGCGTCATCACCGGCGGCTGGGCGGGGGGTGTGCCGCGCTTCTGGAGCGAGCTGAAGCAGGCCCACGAGCATGCCGAGTTCGTACACGATCGCGCGCAGGACGCGTGCGGCATCGGGGTGGTGTTCGTCCGATGAAGCATCGGGTCGCCGTCGGCCCGTAGTGAGGCGGGGGGGATGGACGAGTTCGAGGGCTCGAATCAGCCCTGGTGGGAGGAGCCGGATCCGGAGCGAGCCCACCAGAAGTACCTCGCCATGCACCGCAGCGACACGAATCGGTCGAAGATCGCCATCGCCGAGCGTCTGATGAGCTCATACGACTTCTCCGGCAAGTCGGTGCTCGAGTACGGCTGTGGCGGCGGGTACTTCACTATCTGGATGGCGAAGCGCGGAGCGCACGTGACGGCCATCGAGAGGAACCCCAATGCCATCAGGGGGGTGAACTTCTACGCTGCCAAGGAGGGGGTCGCCGATCGCGTCCGCGTCGTCGAGGGCGACGCCGAGCAAGACACGATCGCCGGGCAGTATGACTTCATCTTCGCGAAGGACCTCGTCGAGCACCTGGAGGACGACAGTCCGTTCTTTCGCCGCCTGGGAACGCAGCTGAGGCGCGGCGGCCGCACCTACCTCGCGACCCAGAACGACCACTCGCTCAACTACCTGCTCGAGGGCAGCTACGAGCGCCTCTACCGGGGAAACGCGCAATGGTACGGGTGGGACCGCACCCACCGTCGGTTCTACAACGCCCCCCGGCTCGCCCGGCAGATGCGCGCCGTGGGCATCGTCCCCGAGCGATGGGGCTCGAGCTATCTATTCCCGTGGCGCTTCCTCACCAAGCGGTTGACCGGCCGGGTTCGCCAGTGGCCAGGCTGGACGCGGCTCGACCAGACGCTCGGCACGACCCGGCCCTTCGCGAAGTGGGGATGGTCGATCATGGTCGTCGGCCGCAAGGAGTGAGTCGAGCCGACCCGTCGGCCGATGCTTGCTCCGCCCGACGCGAATCAATATCGTTTCACGCATGGTGAATTACGGCGTGTTCGAGCGGGCGATCGGGCTCAACTGGTACACCGTCGATCCGAACCTCCGGGCCCTCATGGATCGGCTCCTCGACCCGGCCGACCGCGAATGGGCGGAAGGCCACCTGGTCCGGATCGGCGCACTCTGTGGTGGGCCGATCGCGGAGCGCGCCGAGACGATCGACAAGAGTCCGCCGCGCCTCGAGCGCTACGATCGCTGGGGGAAGGAGGTCTGCCGCATCGTCCACCACCCGGCAACGCTCGCCGCCAAGCGGGACGCCTGGGAGGCCGGCATCAGCGGCCCCCGGCTGCGACGCGAGGCGGAGCGCCGGGGACGGCCCTTCCCCGCCGTGATGACCGCCGCGCTCAACTACCTTCTCTGCCAGGCCGACACCGGCCTCATGTGTGCGATCGGGATGACGAGCGGCGTCGTCGGCCTGGTCGAGCGCTTCGCCCCCCCCGAGATCCGCGACCGCTTCCTCGCGCGGCTCACCGCCGAGCGCTTCGAAGACGCCTGGGACGGGGCCATGTTCATGACCGAGCAGAGCGGCGGCTCCGATCTCGGGACGATCACCACGACGGCGCGCCAATCGGAGGGCATCTGGCGGCTCACCGGCTCCAAGTGGTTCTGCTCCAATATCGACGCGGGAGCGATCGCCACGCTCGCCCGTCCCGAGGGAGCCCCGGCGGGTCTCAGGGGGGTCGCGCTCTTCGTCGTGCCACGCTCGCGCGCCGACGGCAGCCCGAACGGCATCCATATGCGACGCCTGAAGGACAAGCTCGGGACGCGGACGGTGCCGACGGGCGAGGTCGACTTCGTCGACGCCGAAGCCTACCTGCTGGCCGGCGGCGACGGGAACGGCCGCGCGCTCGACGGGCGCGGCATCAACCGGATGATGGAGATGGTGAATCCGTCGCGCTTCGGGGTCGCGTGCATGGGGCTCGGCCTCATGCGCCGGGCGTTCCTCGAGGCGGCGATCTATGCCGCGCGCCGCGAGGCGTTCGGCCATCGGCTGGAGGACCTCCCGCTGGCCCGCGAGACGCTCCTCCGCATGCTGGTCGACCTCGAGGCCGCGGCGACGCTCGTGTTCGCCGCGGGGGCGGCGATCGATCGGAAGGACGGATCGCTCGCCCGTCTCTGCGTGCCGCTCGCCAAGTTCCGCGCCACCCGGAAGGGCATCGAGCTCACCTCGGCCGCCGTCGAGATGCACGGCGGGAACGGCTACGTCGAGGACTGGCCCACCGCGCGTCTCCTGCGCGAGGCGCAGTGCCACACAATCTGGGAGGGCACCGAGAGCATCATCTGCCTCGACGTGCTGCGCGCGCTCCGCGCGGAGGGCGTGGCGCAGGCCGTCCTTGCCCGCGTCGGGGTGGCGGCCCGGACCGATGGCTCGCCGCTTCTCGATCACCCCCGCCGGCTCCTAGCCACCGCGGCCGAGCGGGTCGAGCGGCTCATCACGAGCGTCGCGACGGCCGAGCGCAGCGCGGCGGAGTACCGCGCCCGCCGCCTGACGACGAGTCTCTGCGACCTGGTCCAGGGCGCCCTGCTGGTCGAGGAGGCAGGCTGGGAGCTCCGCGAGCGGGCCTCGGCGCGGAAGGCGGTGATCGCGGGACTCTTCATCGCGCGCTACTTGACGGACGATCCCGACGCGGCCGCGGCCGTGGAGGAGCACGCCTGCACGACGCTCTTCGCTCCCCTGCTCCGCTATGAAACGATCGAGCCGGTCGCGGCGGGGACGGCACCCCGTATTGACCCGCACGCCTGACGCGCACTAGCCTCCCGACAAACCGACAAGGGAGGTCCCGATGGCGACCTACGTGTTGCTGAGCTCGCTCACGGACGAAGGCGCGGGCACGATCACGAAGAAGCCGACCCGGATCCGCGACGTCAACAAGGAGATCGAGAAGCTCGGGGTGAAGGTGCAGAGCCAGTACGCCCTCCTCGGCCCGTACGACTTCCTGTCCGTGGTCGAGGCGCCCGACAACGAGACGATCGCGCGCGTGTCGGCGGAGCTCGCGTCGCGCGGGAGCATCAAGATCGTCACCCTGGCGGCGATCCCGATCGACAAGTTCATCGCGAGCGTGAGCAAGTAGCCCACGTGTCGTCCGACCTCGGGGCTCGGCTCGCGGTGGTGCGGGACCGCGGGACGCTGCGCATCACGACGCGGGGACGGAGGAGCGGGAAGCCGCACTCCGTGCCGATCTGGTTCCTGGTCGAGGACACGACCGTGTTTCTCGCCACCCTGAACGCCGACCGCGACTGGGTCCGGAACGCCGCCCGGACCCCCGAGGTGGAGCTCGCCGTCGACGCCCTTCGGCTCCGCGGCCGGGTCAGCACGGTGACCGACCCCGGGCTCGAGGCACACGTCCGCGATCTCCTTGCCCGGAAGTACTGGATGGCCTGGATCGGGTCCTGGT
>VBLA01000120.1 GCA_005879245.1 Deltaproteobacteria bacterium | reverse complement strand
CTCGGGTACGACCCCACCGTAGGGTCCGTGGACGGCATCCTGCGAGGAGACCACCGAGGCGACCAGTTGCCCGCCGGAGAGCAGCGCGGCCGCCGAGTCGTCGCAGGAGGTCTCGATGCCGAGAACGACCACCGTCAGCCGCTCGGCTTCACCGCCAGGAAGATCGTGTTCTCGCCACGACGGACGAGGAAGAGGACACTCTTGCCCTTGCCGATCGCCTTGAGTGCCTTCTTGTAGGCGTCGACGTCCTTGACTCCGTGACGGTTCACCTCGAGGATCACGTCGCCCCGCCGGAGTCCCGCCTCGGAGGCAGGGCCGCTCGGGTCGACCTGGGTCACGACCACGCCCTTGAGCGAGCGATCGAGACCGAGGTTCTCCGCCAGCTCGGCGGTGAGCGTCTGCACGGTGAGACCGAGGTCCTCGGCCGTACCGGTCCCCGCCTCCGCCGTCTCCTCCTCCTTCAGCTCGGCGATCTGGATGCTGAAGTTCTCGGTCTTCTTGTCGCGGATCACCTTGACCGGGACCGTCTTCCCGACCGGCGTCCGCGCCACGAGGAGGGGCAGCTCCGCGGAGTCATTCACCGGCTTCCCGTCGTACTCGGTGATGACATCCCCCTGCTTGAGCCCCGCCGCTGCCGCCGGGCCGTCCTTCACGACGTCCGCCACCAGGGCACCCTTCGGCTCGGAGAGCCCGAGCGAGTCGGCGATGTCGGGTGTCACCTTCTGGATCATGACGCCGAGCCAGCCACGCGTGACGTGGCCCTTCTCCTTCAGCTGCGGGACAACCTCCTTCGCGAGGCTGATCGGGATCGCGAAGCCGATGCCGATGTTACCGCCGCTCCGACTGAAGATGGCGGTGTTGATACCCACCACCTCGCCCCTCGTGTTGAGCAACGGGCCGCCTGAGTTGCCCGGGTTGATCGCCGCATCGGTCTGTATGAAGTTGTCGTACGGCCCCTGGTTGATGTGTCGCCCCATGGCACTGACGATGCCGGCGGTCACCGTGTTCTCGAGGCCGAAGGGGTTGCCGATCGCCACCACCCACTGACCGACCTTCAGAGTGTCGGAGTCGCCGAGGGTCACGGGCACCAAGCCCGAAGCGCCGTGGATCTCGATGAGGGCGATGTCGGTCTTCGCATCCCGTCCCACGACCTTCGCCTTGAACTCCTTCCCGGTCGCGAGCTTCACCACGATCTCGTCCGCGTTCTCGACCACGTGGTTGTTGGTGAGGATGTGGCCGTTGGCCTCGATGATGAAGCCGGAGCCGAGGCTCTTCGCCTTGTAGGGTGCACGCCGCTGCGGACCGAAGAAGCGCTCGAACGGCTCGAAGAACTCGTGGAAGGGATCGCCTTCGCCACCGCCGCCGGGTCCACCGCCGCCGGGTCCGAAACTCGGACCACCCTTCACCTCCTGGGTGCTCGAGATGTTCACGACCGAGGGGGCCACGTGCTCGGCGAGTAGCGCGAAGTCCGGGAGCGCGACCACCGGCGGGGGGGAGGTCGGGGTTTCGGGGGCCGACTTCTCCGCGCCGCCGAAGATGCTGATCGCCTCGCTGCGCGCGAAGAGATCGAAGCGGATGCTCACCGCGATGCCGACCGCGAAGCCAATTGCTGCGACCGCGATCAGCGCCCGGCGGCTGCTGCCCCCCGTCATGTCCCCTCCTTCGGCTTCTGCCGCACGAGCTCCACGTAGCGCATGCGAAGATCGTAGAGAACGGAGTCGAGCAAAGACTCCTCCCCGGGCTCGAGATTGTTCCGCGTCTTCTCGCGGAGCATGCCGAGGATGTCGATGACCTGCTTGGCAGCGTCGAGGTCCGGCTCGACGGCCCCGGTCACGGGGTTCGGGATCTCCCCGAGGTGGAGCAGCACCTGGGTGCTCAACCCGAGCAGGAACGTCGAGAACGTGACCGGCTCGTCGATGCCGTGAGGGGCCGGACTCCCGCTTCCCCTCGGCTCCTCTGCGACCGGCATTGCGTGGCTCGGCTCGGGCGGCGGCGTATCGCCCCGAGCCTCGCCGCTCTCCGAGAAGCGACGACGATCAGTCACCCGGAAGCCGCGTCCTTCGTCTTTCTTCTCGTCCATGAGATTCCCCGCTGAGAGGGATGGGCGGGCCCGTGGTCCGCCTGCGCTGAACATCGGCCCTGGCGCCAGCAGAGGATCAGTAGGCCATGGCCCGCAACCGCCGGATCCGTTCCTCGATCGGAGGGTGCGTGCTGAAGAGACTTGCGAGCCTCTGCCCGCTGAGCGGATTCACGATGAAGAGATGCGCCGTGGCGGGCCCCGCCGGGAGCGGAACACGCCCCGCCGCGCTGGCGATCTTCTCGAGGGCGGAGGCGAGCGCACCGGGGCTGTGCGACAGGTGCGCTCCGCTCGCGTCGGCCTGGTACTCCCGGGAGCGGGAAATGGCGAGCTGGATCAGCATCGCCGCCAGCGGCGCCACGATGACGAGGAGGAGGAGCTCGAGTGCCCCGCCGCCTTCCTCCCGCTCGTCGCGGCGCACGCCGCCGAAGAGCGCCGCGAACTGCGCCATTCGCGCGACCATGAGCACGACACCCGCCAGCGTAGCGGCCACCGCGCTGATGAGCGTGTCGCGGTTGTGGACGTGTGAGAGCTCGTGGGCCAGGACGCCTCGCAGCTCGTCCGGGGTGAGCAGGCGCATGATTCCCGCGGTAACCGCGACCGCGGCATGATCGGGACTCCGTCCGGTGGCGAAGGCGTTCGGCGAATCACTCGGGATCAGGTAGACGCGCGGCATCGGCATGTGAGCTCCGGCGGCGAGCTCTCTCACAATGCCGTAGAGCTCGGGCGCTTGCTCCGGCTGCAGCTCCTGAGCGCCGTACATGCGCAGCACGATCCGGTCCGAGAACCAGTAGCTCCCGAGGTTCATCACGGCCGCGAAGACGAGCGCGACGACGAGACCCTGCGCTCCGCCCAGCGCCTGGCCGACCCACAAGAGCAGGCCGGTCAGGAGGCCGAGCAGGAGCGTCGTTCTGAGGGTGTTCGACATGACATCAAGCCTCCGGAGCTACGCAGGCCACAGCACTTGGACGCACGGCGGGCCGATCTATTTGATCTGCTGCTCGGCTCGGTTCGGTTGCCTTGAGCGACGCTTGCGGGAAAATTGAGGTTTTATGCGCCGACGCTAGTATCGAGGTCCCCCCTTGTCAAGGCGAACCTCCGCTGACAGGCGGCGATCACGCGCGCGGCAGGAAGCGACGCGAGCGGGATGCCGTCGGGAGCGGTGGTTCGGGCGCGCAGGGCGACCAAGCGCGCTCCCAGGGGGCCCCAGCGGCGGGGATCCGTCGGCCCGAAGAGGACGACGCCAGCCGCCCCCGCGGCCGCGGCGAGGTGACTGACGCCGCTGTCGTTGCCGAGGTACAGTGCGGCACGCCCGAGCACCGTCGCGAGATCTGCGAGCGGCCAGTCGCGCACGATCGGCGAACCGAGCAGCGGGGGGTCCTCCGCTTCCGCCGGGCCCGCGACCTCCAGCACCCCTCCCCCCCTCTCACGCCACCACTCGCCCACCTGCACGAAACCGGCAGCGTCCCAGCGCTTGGCGCGACTACCGGCCCCGGGATGGATCACGAGCACGGGCGGCTTCAAGTCGGCCATGAACGTCTGGGCGCGCGTCGATGGTGCCAGCGTGAGACGGCAGGCGGCGGCCAGCGCCCCCGCACCCGTGGGAGCGCCCAGGGCACGCGCGTACGCAGCGGCGGCGTGCATCGTCCCATCGCCCCGTTCCACGCGGAAGAAGCACGCGCCCCGTGCCGCGGCACTGACTCGCGCGCGGACCTCGCCCGTGCCCGCCCCGAGCCAGCTGTAGACGGCGGGTCGCCCTTCGAGCCAGGCCGGAAGCCGGTCCGCGCCGAAGAGGCCGGCCGTATCGGCTGCGGAGAGACTCGCCGTCGCGTCGGCCACCTCCGCGCGCGCGGCCAGCGACCGCAGCGGGTCGTTCACCACCAGCACGAGGTGGCCGGTCGCATGCCGTTTGCGAAGCGTGCGCAGCGCCGGGAGCGCGAGCAAGAAATCGCCGAGCGCTCCGGGGAAGACGACGACGATGCGTTCAATTGACTCGTCGCGCACGGCGCCTATATCATGCTTCTCTCGTTTTCCCGCAACGCGACCATGCCGTTCGCCTCGCAAGTCGCGCGCACGCCGCTCGATCTGATCGGCTCGACGCCCGTCGTTCGCCTCTCTCGCATGCCACAGCTCGAGGGTGTCGGTGCCGAAGTGTGGGCGAAACTCGAGAACCTCAATCCGGGCGGCAGTGTCAAGGACCGCATCTGCCGCGCGATGGTAGAAGCCGCGGAGCGCGAGGGCGCCCTCCAACCGGGCGGCACGATCATCGAGCCGACGAGCGGCAACACGGGAATCGGGCTGGCGCTCGTGGCGGCCGTCAAGGGATACCGTCTCGTGCTGACGATGCCCGACACGATGAGCGAGGAGCGTCGCGCCCTCCTCCAGGCGTACGGTGCCCGCCTCGTCCTCAGCCCCGACACCAAGGGCATGCACGGCGCCATCCGGCGGGCGGAAGAGCTGCTTGCCGAGAATCCCGACTGGTACATGCCGCAACAGTTCACGAACCCCGCGAACCCGGAGATTCACCGGCAGACGACGGCGCGCGAGCTCATCGCCCAGCTCCCCCAGATTGACGCCTTCGTCGCCGGGGTGGGCACGGGCGGTACGATTACCGGGGTAGGCAGCGTGCTCCGTGCCGAGCACCCCAGCGTCCGCATCTATGCGGTCGAGCCGGCGGCCTCGCCCGTCCTCTCGGGCGGTGAGCCGGGCTACCACAAGCTCCAGGGGATTGGCGCAGGATTCGTGCCGGAGATCCTCGACACGACGATCTACGACGAGGTGATCACGGTTCCCGATGAAGAGGCCACGGTGCTGACGCGTGCGCTCGCCCGCTACGAGGGGTTGCTGGTCGGCATCTCGTCGGGGGCCGCGTGTGCGGCAGCGATCGGCGTGGCGCGCCGCTTCGGGCGGGGTGCGGTCGTTTGCGTGGTCTTCCCCGACACGGGCGAACGCTACCTCACGACCGACCTCTTCCAGACGGAATCGGTGTGATGGAGCTCGACGCCAAGGTCGACCGGCTCCGCGCACTGCTCGGCGAGCTGCCGTCGGTACTGGTCGCCTTCTCCGGGGGCGTCGACTCGAGCTTCCTCCTCCGCGTCGCCCACGACGTGCTCGGCGAGCGCTGCCTGGCGCTCACGACCAGCTCCCCCACCACGCCCGAGGAAGACATCGACGACGCCCGACAGCTGGCGGCTGCCCTCGGCGTCCAGCACCTCCTGGTCGAGGCCAACGAGCTCGACGTTCCAGGCTACGCCGAGAACGCGCCCAATCGTTGCTATCTCTGCAAGGACAGCCTCTTCGTGATCTGTCTCCGCGAGGCGGCGCGCCGCGGCCTCGCGGCCGTGCTCGACGGCGCGAACGTGGATGACCTCGCCGATCACCGCCCGGGCCTGCAGGCCGCGGCCGAGCAGGGCGTGCGGCATCCGCTCGTCGAGGCCGGACTTTCGAAGGCCGACATTCGCGCCGCCAGTCGGGCACTCGCCCTCCCCACGTGGGACCGTCCGGCCAGCCCGTGCCTCTCGTCGCGCTTCCCCTACGGCACCCGCATCACTGCCGAGCGCCTCGCCCGCGTGGCGGCGGCGGAACGTTTCCTGCACGCACACGGTTTCCGCGAATTGCGCGTCCGGTACCATGGCGAGGTCGCGCGCCTCGAGGTACCGCTGGCAGCGATGGGCCGGTTCCTCGAACCCGCCACCCGTGAGGCGGTCATTCACGAGTTCCAGCGGCTCGGGTTCGCATACGTGGCCCTCGACCTCCAAGGCTTCCGGAGCGGTAGCCTCAACGAAACACTCGGGCCCCGAAAACACGAGGGGCCGGGGGGGATACCCCCGGCCCCTCGCATCCGCTAGGCACGCGGGACGGACCAAATGTTAGTTGGCGAAGATGCCTCGGAGCTCCTCCATGATCTTCTCTTCGGTGTGTGACTTCGCGATGGCGAGCTCCTTTACGAGGAGGTTTCGCGCTGTATCGAGCATCTTTCGCTCGCCGAAGGAGAGCTCCTTGTCGCCTTTGAGGACGAAGAGGTCGCGCAGGACCTTCGCGATCTCCAGCACGCTCCCGGTCTTGATCTTCTCGGTGTACTCGCGATACCGCCGGTTCCAGGTCTGCTGATCGATCTCCACCTTCTTGTCACGCAGGATCCGGTACACCTTCGCGACCATGTCCTTGCCGATGATGCGGCGGAGCCCGACCGATTGCACGTTCTCGGTCGGGATCATGATCGTCATATCGCTGTCGATGATGCGAAGCATGTAGAACTTTCGCTCGCTTCCGGAGATGACCTTGGTCTGTACCCCCTCGATGACGCCAACTCCGTGCGCCGGGTAAACCACTTTCTCACCAACTTTGAACGCTCCCACTAAAAGGTGCCTCCGGCGCTCGCGCGCTCAGGGACGCATTGTAGAGGCTTCGAAGGCCCTACGTCAATGTTAAGTCTTTTCCGCTTAGTACATGCAATGTTAAGCCATAAGTGATTTCCATCCCAGGTCCCCAAGTGCATGAAATGCACGCGAAATCCCGCGAGTCCGCACGCCGAGCGTTGCCCATCCTTGGCAGGCACCGTTGACCCGCCTATACAAGGCAATTCCGTCCAGCTGACGTGAGGGAGACGCGATGCCGGCGAAACAGGTGCTGCTACACGCCCGCGCGCGCGAGGGCATCATCGCAGGCGTCAACCTGCTCGCCGATGTTGCCCGTGTGACGCTCGGGCCGCGGGGTCGCAACGTGATGCTCCAGAAGAGCTGGGGCGCCCCGACCGTCACCAAAGACGGCGCCGCGGTCGTGAAGGAGATCGAGCTCGAGGACAAGTTCCAGAACATCGGTGCGAGAATGATCCGCGAAGTCGCGCAGAAGACGGCCGACGCGGCTGGCGACGGCACCACCACCGCAACCATTCTCGCGCGGGCGATTTTCCGGGAGGGGCTCCGGCTGCTCGCCGCTGGCTTCGACGCGATGGAGCTCAAGCGCGGGGTCGATGCGGCCGTCGAGCAGGTGGTCACCGCGATCAAGGGGCAGGCGACACCGGTCAAGGAGCGCGAACGGATCGCGCAGGTGGGAACCGTCTCGGCGAACGGTGACGACACGATCGGCGAGTTCCTCGCCCAGGCGATGGACAAGGTGGGGTCAGACGGCGTCATCACGGTGGAGGAGGGGAAGGGTCTCGAGACGACCCTCGAGATCGTCGAGGGTATGCGCTTCGACCGCGGCTACCTGTCGCCCTACTTCATCACGAATCCCGAGAAGATGACCGTCGAGCTCGACTCTCCCCTGCTCCTCTTCTTCGAGAAGAAGATCTCGAATCTGCGCGACTTCCTTCCCCTCCTCGAGCGCGTGGCACAGAGCGGCAAGCCGCTCGTCGTGATCGCGGAGGAGGTCGAAGGCGAGGCGCTCGCCGCGCTCGTCGTCAACAAGCTCCGCGGCACCTTGCGCTGCGCGGCGGCCAAGGCGCCGGGCTTCGGCGACCGGCGCAAGGCGATGCTCGAGGACATGGCGATTCTCGCCGGCGGTCGTCTGATCGCTGAGGAGATCGGTGCCAAGCTCGAGAACATCGCGCTCGCTGATCTCGGCCGTGCGAGCCGCGTCGTCATGGACAAGGACAACACCACAATCGTCGGCGGCGCAGGGAAGAAGGCGGACATCCAGGGTCGCATCAAGCAGATCAAGCACCAGATCGAGGAGACCACGTCCGACTACGACCGCGAGAAGCTCCAGGAACGGCTCGCCAAGCTCGCGGGCGGCGTCGCGGTGATCAAGGTGGGTGCCGCCACCGAGGTGGCGATGAAGGAGAAGAAGGCGCGCGTCGAGGACGCCATGCACGCCACGCGGGCCGCGGTGGAGGAGGGAATCGTAGCGGGGGGTGGTGTCGCCCTGCTGCGTGCCCAGGCGGCGCTCGACGCCCTCCGGCTCGACGGGGAACGCGCGCAGGGCGTGGCGATCGTCCGCCAAGCGATGGAGGAACCGCTCCGCCAGATCGCCGCCAACGCCGGCCACGATCCGTCGGTCGTGCTCGCGCGTGTCCGCGAGGGCAGTGACGACTTCGGCTTCAACGCCGTGAGCGAGACGTACGAGCCGCTCTTCCGGGCAGGGGTGATCGATCCGGCGAAGGTGGTGCGCTCGGCGCTCCAGAACGCCGCCAGCGTTGCGAGTCTGCTCCTCACCACGGAAGGGGCCATCGCCGAGAAACCGGAGAAAAAGAAGGCCTCCGGGGGGGCCGCCGCGGGCGGTGATGAGATGGATGACGAGTATTAGCGTGGCACGGGAAGGTGGTTGCGAGGGTCGGGATTTCGTGCGAAAGAAAGCGCGATTGTTTCTAGTCACCCTGATCCGGGGACCAAAACAAGGAGGTGACGGGATGCGTTCACGGTCAATCACTGCCGGGATTGCGAGCTTGATGTTGGTGACCATGGTCAGCGCGGGCTGTGCGAAGAAGGAAGATACCAGCACTGCCACGCGCGCCGAGCAGGCAGCCGCGCGCGCCGAGGATGCGGCACGCCGGGCGGAATCGGCCGCCAGCCGAGTCGAGGCCGCAGCGCAGCGGGCCGAGGCCGCCGCCGAGAAGGCGGAACGGATGTTTTCCAAGCATCTTCGCAAATAACGGAACAGGCTACGCGGTTGACTTGCAGAAAAGGCGAGGGCATGCGGCCATCGCCTTTTTTGTTCGGGGCGCGATGGCGCAGAATCATCCCCGTCCCACCGTGGACGTGATCATCGAACTCGAAGAGGGGATCGTTCTGATTCGCCGGCGCAACCCTCCTCTTGGCTGGGCCATTCCAGGCGGCATGATCGACGCGGGCGAGAGCGCCGAGGCGGCCGCTCGGCGCGAGATGCGCGAGGAGACGACACTCGACGTCGAGCTGACGGAGCTGCTCGGTGTCTACTCCGACCCGACGCGAGACCCGCGCGGGCCAACGATCTCGACCGTGTACATCGGGCGAACACACGGCACGCCGCGTGCCGCCGACGACGCCGCCGAGGCCGGCGTCTTCGCCGAGCATCAGCTGCCAGCTCCCCTGGCCTTCGACCATGCCCGTATCTTGGCGGACTACTTCCGGTACCGGCGGACCGGCGAGCGGCCCCGGCCCGCCTGAGCCGGCGCTCGACCCGTTCGAGCGCGCCGCGCTCCTCGGTGTGGCGCGCGTTGCGGTCCGCGCGGCGGTGATGGGGCACTCGCCACCACCCCTTCCCGACCTTCCGCCCCGGCTCCGGGAACCTGCCGGTGCATTCATCAGCCTTCACGTGGGAACGGCACTGCGGGGCTGCATCGGCAGCGTGGCGCCCGAGGGGCCGCTGGCGGACCTGGTCACCCGCATGTCAGCGGCAGCCGCAACCGGGGATCCACGCTTCCTTCCGGTACACCCCGACGAGCTTTCGCAGCTCGAGATCGAGATCTCGATTCTCTCCCCCGCCCTGCCCATCTCTCCCGACCAGCTCGAGCCCGTTCGCCACGGTGCCTCCATCCGTCTCGGCCCGCACCGGGGCGTCCTGCTCCCTCAGGTGGCCGCTCGCCAGGGGTGGGATCGCCCGGCGTTGCTCGCGGCACTGTGCGAGAAGGCAGGCCTCCCCCCTGAGGCTTGGCGCGACCCGGACGCGGTCGTCCTCGCTTTCACCATCACGACGATCGATGGCCCCCTGGAGGAGCCCTCCTCGCCGTAGCTCGACGGGTCTAACCTCGCTCGCCGTGCGAACGGGCCCGTCGGGACCGCGCCGGCCGAAGAACGCGCTCACGTCAGGGAAGACATAGAAGGCGCCCGTCGGGGTCGCGGTGCGGAGGTCGGCGATCGCTCCGAAACGCTCGACCACCAGTCGGCGACGCCGCTCGAACTCTTCCGCCATGGCGACGACGCAGTCCTGCGGCCCGCTGAGGGCAGCCGCGGCCCCCGCCTGGGCGATCGACGACGGATTCGAGGTGCTCTGGCTCTGTAGCGTCGTCATCGCCCGGATCAACTCGGGCGGACCCGCCGTGTAACCGATCCGCCACCCCGTCATCGCGTAGGACTTCGACACCGAGTTCACGATCACGAGGCGCGGCCGCAGCTCCGGGACGAGCGTGCCGAGGTGCGGCACGGGCCGGGCCGTGAGGCGTTCGTAGATGTCGTCAGAGATGACGAGCAGCCGGCGCTGGAGAGCCACTCGGCCGAGCGCCCGCAGCTCCTCGGCGTCATAGGCGGCGCCCGTCGGGTTGCTCGGGCTGTTCACGATGACGGCCACCGTCCGTGGCCCGATCGCCGCCTCGAACTGTGCGGGGGACATCTTGAACCCGCTCGCCACCGAGGTCTCGACGACGCGCGGTACGGCGCCGGCGAGCACGAGCATGTCGAAGTAGCTCACCCAGTAGGGCGCGGGCAGGACGACCTCGTCGCCCGGGTCGAAGAGGGCCTGGAAGGCGTTGAAGAGCGAGTGCTTGCCCCCGCAGCTCGCCATGATTTCGGTGCGGCCGTACGCGAGGCCGTTGTCGCGCTGGAGCTTCACCACGACCGCATCCTTGAGGACGTCCGTCCCGCCGATCGGCGTGTATTTCGTGAGGCCGCGGGCCAGCGCCTCTCGCGCCGCCGCCTTCACGTGCTCCGGCGTGTCGAAGTCCGGTTCGCCGGCGGAGAGATCGATGACGTCGCGGCCCTGAGCACGCAGGGCAGCCGCCTCGGCCGCCATGGCGAAGACGGCCGAGGGCTTGACGGCGCCGAGACGTGCCGCGAGCTTGAGCGTCACGGGCGCTCCTGGGCACGGGTCTGGAGCCGCAACAGAATTCCGTCCGGCACGAGTCCGGCGACGTTCCCGCCGAGGCTCGCGACCTCCTTCACCAGGCGGGAGCTGGTGTAGAAGTGCGACTCGCCCGTCATCATGAAGATCGTCTCCACCTGCGGTTTCAGGTGGCGGTTCATCATGGTCATCTGGAACTCGTACTCGAAGTCGGCCACCGCGCGGAGCCCGCGGATGATGACGGTCGCACCCTTCGCGACCGCATAGTCGACCAGCAGCCCGGAGAACGAGTCCGCCACCACGCGGCCGCCCTCCGGGCGGAAGGTGTCCGCGATCATCGCCACCCGCTCTGCGGGCGTGAACCAGGCCGAGTCCTTGTTGGCATTGAAAGCGACCGCGACGATCACCCGCTCGAACACCTGCAGGCTCCGGCGCACGAGGTCCACGTGCCCGTTGGTGATCGGATCGAACGACCCGGCGTAGACGGCGATACCGCTCATTGACCCGCGCTCCCGCTCACGCGCTCTCCCTGCCGTTGCCGGCCGCGGGCGCACCAGGTGATCACCCCCACCCCGTCACCCCCAGCATTCCCGGTCGGCGGCGCTTATAGCCGGTTCTTCCGCGCGGTCGCAACCGACGTTCCACGTACGTCACTTCTTCTGTTGCATCTCGTTCCCGCAGCACTTGATCGCGCCAGCGCCACCTTTGGTGACGATCACCTGCGCGCCGCATTGGGCACAGACGTAGATCTTGCCGATCTGGTTTGCCATGCTCGAACCGTCCTCCTATCGGGCGCCGAATCGGGGCCTGCGCCGTTCGAGAAAGGAGCGAATGCCTTCCCGACGGTCGGCCGTCGTCTGCAACAACACGTACAGATCCTGCTCCAACCTGATGCCCTCCCCGAGCGGCAGGTCAAGCGCCGCCGTGACCGCTTCCTTGGCGAGGCGAAGCGCGAGCGGACCACGGGCGGCGAGCCGGCGGGCCGTCTCCCGAACCGTGGCGAGAAGACGCCCCGGCTCCACGACCGTGCTCACGAGACCCCAGGCGACCGCGCGCTTCGCCGTGAGACGGGTGCCGAGCAGAACCATCTCGAGCGCGCGCGCGGAGCCGACGATCCGCGCGAGCCTCGCCATCGACCCACCCCCGGGCAGTGTCCCTTCCCCGACTTCGGGGAGCGCGAGCATAGCGGTGCGCGCCGCGATGCGGAGATCGCAGGCGAGCGCGAGCCCGAGCCCCCACCCGAGGGCGTCCCCCTGAAGGGCCGCAATCACGGGCTTGCTGAGCGCGGCGACCGCCCCCACACCGTCGGGCCATGCCGCCTCCGGCCACCGGCAGCCGGGGGGCAGACCCGCCGAGAACAGCCGCCCGCGGGCGGCGAGCACCACGACGCGAGCTTCCCGCGCCTCCTCCGCCGCCGCGCAGGCGTCGGCGAGTGCCCCCTGGACCTCCGGATCGAGACGGTTCCCGGCGGCGGGACGGTCGAGCGTCAGCCACGCCACACCGTCCCGCAGCGCGAATCGCACTGCCGCGGGCCGTGAGGGAGTCCGGCGGGGGGACCGGCGGCCTTGGGCCGCACGGGCGCCAGCCTTCACGATGCCTCGAGCTGCGCGCGGAGGTCCTTCCGAAGGATCTTGCCCATCGGGTTCTTCGGCAGCTCGGGCAGGAAACAGATGATCTCCGGCTTCTTGAAGCTCGCGAGCCGTTGGCGGCAGAACTCACCGAGCGCTTCGGCCGTGAGCGTCTCTCCCGGCCGCAGGACGACGCAGGCGGCGACCCGTTGCCCCCACTCGAGGTCGGTGAGGCCGACCACCGCCGCCTCCTCGACGCCCGGATGCGACTGCAGGATCGCCTCGACCTCGGCGGGCGCGATGTTCTCGCCCCCGCGAATGATCATGTCGTCCTTGCGGCCGGCGATGAAGAGATAGCCCTCCTCGTCCCGCCACCCCATGTCACGCGTCGGGAGCCAGCCGTCGCGGAGCGGCGACTCGGTGCCTCCCGCGTATCCCTTCATGACGCGCGGCGTGCGGACGCAGATCTCGCCCACCTCCCCGGAGCCGAGCGTGGCGCCGTCCTCGCCGACGATCCGCACCTCGACGTCGGGAAGCGGGCGGCCGATCGAGGTGAGGCGCTTGGTCCGCTGCTCGATCTCCCCGGCGGTACCGACCAACCGGTGGTCCTCCGGTCCGAGGATGGTGAGCGTCGAGGTGGTCTCCGTCTGCCCGAACGCGTTCACGAACCCGACGCTGGTCGGGAAGCGCTCGATGGCGCGGCGGATGACGGGAAACGGCATGGATGCGCCACCGTACGAGAGAATCTCCAGGCTCGAGAGGTCGCGGCGCTCGAGGTCCGGCTCGTCGAGCAGCCGCTTCAGCATCGTTGGCACGAGGAAGGCGTGCGTGATGCGCTCGCTCTCGACCAGATCGAGCCAGCCGCGCGGCTCGAACTGCGGCATGAGGACCAGGCGACGCCCGGTCCAGAGCGTCGTCATCATGTTGGTCGTGCCGGCGATGTGGTAGAGCGGCACGCAGAGCAGCGCCGCACCACGAGGGGTGCCGTCGGCGAGCTCCACGTTGGCGGTCACGTAGGCGGTGAAGTCGTGGTACGTGAGCATGACGCCCTTGGGGAGGGCCGTCGTGCCGCTCGTGTACATGAGGATCGTCGTCTCGTCGTCCTCGACCTCCGCTTCCGTCTCGAGCTCCTCGGCGGTCGCGATCAGCTCCTCGTAGCCTGGATGGTTGCCGCTCGGCCCGTCGATGCCGATGACGGTCTCGAGCTCGGCGAGCGCGGGCGCGAGGGACCGCACCGTCTCGAGGTAGCGCTCGCCGACGAGGAGAACTCGCGCCCGCCCGGCCTTCAGCATGTGCTCGAGCTCGGGGAGCTTGGCCCGGTAGTTGAGCGGGATGAAGACGCCGCCGAGCAGGGCCGTCGCGTAGTACGCCTCGACGGAGCGGTGGGAGTTGACGCCGAGGGCGGCGACCCGCGTACCACACCCGACACCCAGGCGCGCGAGCGCCCCCGAGAGCCGTCGGGTGCGGGAGAGGGTTTCGGCGTAGCTGAAGCGGATCCCCTCGCACACGACCGCTTCCTGCTCGGGGACGATGCCCGCGGGAATGGAGAGGAAGCTGATCGTGTTCATCGACGCTGGCCGCCCGGGCCTCCGGCCCGGGCTTCTAGCGCGAGCCCGAGCCGACGCTCAAGGGCCTCGGCGCCTACCAGCGAGAGGTCGTGCGCGGCGCGCACGCAACGGCGCGCGGCCAGCGCGAGCTCGGGCTCGAGCGTCGCCAGGCGCCGTGCGAGGGCCAGGGCGACGGAGTCGAGCCGGCGCCGCGGAACGACCCGGGCGACGAGCCCGGCCGCACACGCCGCCCGCGCGTCGAGATGGCGTCCGGTGAGCACCACGTCGAGGGCGCGCGCGAGCCCGACGCGTCGTGGCAGCGTCTGCGTTCCGCCCACGCCGGGGATCATGCCGAGCCCCGTCTCCGGGAGCGCGAAGCGGGCGTCATCGGCTGCCACGCAGAGATCGCAGAGGAGCGCCATCTCGAAGCCGCCCCCCACCGCGTAGCCATGCACGGCGGCGATGCTGACCGCACGGAGGCCGAGCAGCCGACCCCACACGTCGCGCTGCCAGCGCACCTCCCGAGCGACGAATGGACTCGGCGCCGTGCCGAACTCGGTGAGATCGCCCCCCGTCGAGAAGGCCCGTCCACGGCCCCGCAGCACGAGCGCGCGCACCTCGGAGTCCTCGTCGGCCGCACCGAAGACGGCGTACAGGTCGTCCCGCATCGCCACGTTGTAGGCGTTCAGGGCGCGAGGGCGGTCGAGGGTGACGACGGCGACGGGGCCGCGTTTCTCGTAGCGGACCGTCGCGAAGCTGGTCACACGGTCCGCGTCAGTCCGAGGAGGGGAGCGGCTTCGCTTCCTTCAGCTTCATCTCGTGATCGCAGCACGTGAC
>VBLA01000119.1 GCA_005879245.1 Deltaproteobacteria bacterium | reverse complement strand
GAGCCGGCGCGTCGTCAGCGACCGCATGGTTGTCCGCATGAGCACGTAGCCGCCCTTCCGCGGCCGGCCCCCACGCGGCCTCGACGGCGCCCCGTCCGCCGGGGCACCCGCGCCCATCTCCGCCCCCGTCGGGGCCTCCCGCTCCGCCGCGTCCGCCATCACGCCCTCGCGCTCATCCTCGTTCCGGGGTCACCTACGGGGTCAGTTCGGTTTCGGACAAAGCCCGACATCGCCCGACGTTTCGGATGGCGGTGAAAGCGGAAAACGCAGCGCCCGCGGCCGATTTCGTCGAGAAGCCCTTGTGCCGTCTGCGTCCAAAATCCGCCTTACAAGCCGGGGGCCACTGGTTCGATCCCAGTACCGCCCATGCTGCCTGTCTCGCCCGTTGCGATGGGATGATCGGTCGGTTGAACTCCGACCCTCGATCATCGTACGTCGGGCTGGACGGGTCGATTCCAGGGGGCTCGCATGGGCATCAAGGTCGAGACACCCGAGGGCGAGGACGCGCTCCAGCAATTCGTGCTCTTCCACGATCGTGTGTATGCCTACCGCGGGGCGCGGTGGCCGGCGCCGGTCGATCTCTACCTCTCCATCCTCGGCGGCCAGTCGCCGTTCGGGAAGGAGCGCGAGATACGTCCCTTTTGGGCCCTCGACGGGGGCGAAATCGTTGCCCGCGCCGCGGCCGTCATCGATCGTCGCTACCAGCGCCACTGGGGCGAGGCGCTCGGCCACGTCACGATGTTCGAGGCCCTGCCGGAGACGCAGACGGCGGTCGCGGCCCTGATGGATGCAGCCGCTGAGTGGCTCGGCAGCCGGGGCGCCGTCGCGGCTCGCGCGGGATTCGGTCTCTTCGACCTCCCCTTCGCCATGGACGCCTACGAGGCGCTTCCGCCGAGCGTCCTGCGTCAGAACCCACCTTACTATCATGTGCTCCTCAAGCACGCGCGCTTCGAGGTCGAGCAGGGTTGGGTCGACTACAAGGCCCGAGTGACCCCCGCACTGACAGAGCGTTGGGAGCGCGCCCTCGACGGAGCCCGGCGCGGTGGCTACACCATCACGCCGCTGCGGGAGGTATCGCGGTCGCGACGCCTTCGCGAATTCACCGAGACGTGGGCCGATACCTTCAAGGCCCACTGGGGATTCACGGCCTTCTCGGAGGAGGAGCTTGGGTTCCTCTTCGCCGGCTTCGAGCCCACCGGGTTCCTCGAGTCGTCCGTGCTTGGCTATGAGGGCGATGCCCCGGTCGCGATGTGTCTCGTCGTTCCGGACGATCCGGGGCACGCCGTCCTAGCGCGCGGGCGCCGCCTCGACGAGAGCGAGCGCCTCAACCTGCTCGCCATCGGCGTGCGCGAGGCGGGGCGCGGGCGGGGTCTCAACTACGCGATGGCCGCGTATTCGTTCCTCACGCTGGCCCGCCGCGGGGCGACGTGGGTGAGCTACACCCTGGTGCTCGACCACAACTGGCCATCTCGGCGCACGGGCGAGGGCCTCGGGGCGTCGCTGTGCGCGAACTACCTCACCTACCGTCGCAACTTCCGTCTCTGACCGCCACTGCAGGCCCGGCGGGGTTTCCGTTGCAAGACGCCGCGCGCTGCGCTAGGAGCACCCTGTCCGACAATCATCGACACTTGGGGAACCACGGGGTCGTAGTTCAGTTGGTTAGAACGCCGGCCTGTCACGCCGGAGGTCGCGAGTTCGAGTCTCGTCGGCCCCGCCATTCGCGATGGGACCCCTGGCAAGGGTTGCCGGAGGGTCCCGTCGCCATCTCTTTCATACGATGTCGCTAACACGAATGACGAAGAGCCTGAGCCGCGAGGACGCACAAGCGGCCCGCCGCTGGTACGTAGCGAACGCCGAAGGCCAGGTGCTTGGGCGGCTCGCGTCGCGCGTCGCGGGGGTGCTGCGGGGCAAGAGCAACCCGCGCTTCGCTCCGCACATCGACGCGGGCGACTTCGTGGTGATCGTCAATGCGGCCAAGGTGCGTTTGACGGGCGACAAGCTCCGGAAGAAGGAAGCCATTCGCCACACCGGCTACCCGGGTGGGGTACGCCGGGAGCGCGCCGAGGAAGTGCTGACGAAGCATCCCACGCGGCTTCTCCGCGAGGCGGTCGAGGGGATGCTGCCGAAGAACCGGCTGGGGCGGCGCCTCGCGACGAAGCTCAAGATCTACCCCGGCCCGGACCATCCCCACCAGGCCCAGAGGCCCGTTCCATTCCCGGGAGAATAGGTATGACTCGATGAGCTCGGAGCACGCGTCCGCCATCTGGGCGACGGGGAAGCGGAAGTCCTCGATCGCCCGTATTCGCCTCCAGCCCGGCGACGGCGCAATCGTCGTCAACCGCCGCCCGCTGGATGCCTACTTCGGCCGCGAGACCTCTCGCATGATCGTGCACCAGCCCTTCGAGGTCACTTCCACACAACAGCGATACCGGGTGGACGTGAACGTTCGCGGCGGCGGTGTGGCCGCCCAGGCGGTTGCCATCCGCCACGGCATCACCCGCGCGCTCCTGCAGGCGGATCCCGACCTTCGCATCTCGCTCAAGAAGGCGGGCTTCATCACGCGGGACTCCCGCAAGGTCGAGCGCAAGAAGTACGGTCGTCACAAAGCCCGCAAACGCCCCCAGTACTCCAAGCGCTAGGTCCTAATGTCTGCCGAGCGCAGCTTTGCTGCGCTCGGCACCGCCCGAGCGCCCGCCAGGGCGCGAGCGAAGGCAAGGGAGCCGCGAGCGGCAGCGAGCGGCGACGGGGGTCCGGGGGCATCGGAGGAGCGGAGCGCGGCGTAGCCGCGCGAGCACCGCACGGGCCCCCGGAATCAATTGCCTCCCATGAAACGCTCGCATAGTGTGCGCGCCATGGAAGCGAGCCGAGCGACGTCGACGCGGGTTCCGGTCGCCGTCCTCGGCGCCACCGGATACACGGGTGTGGAGCTGCTGCGTCTGCTCGCGCGCCACCCCGGCGTCGAGCTCGCCTTTCTCTCCTCGGAGCAGTACCGGGAACGGCGGGTCACCGAGGTCTACCCCTTTCTCCGCGGCGCGGTCGAGGGGACGCTCTGCGCGCCCGAGCCGGCGGCGATCGCGGCGGCCGCCGACGTCGTTCTGAGCGCTCTGCCGCACGGTGCCGCTGCCCCGCTGGTCGTCGACCTGCTCCGCCGCGGCCGCAGGGTCATCGACCTCTCGGCCGACTTTAGGCTCCGCGATCCTGGGGTGTACGCTCGCTGGTACGGTGTGCATGCGTTACTCGGCCTCTTCCCGTTGGCTCGGGCCGGCGTCATCCGCGACGCGGTTATCGTCGACGCCAAGTCCGGGACGACGGGCGCAGGGCGCGGTGCGAAGGTGGAGCAGCTCTTCGCGGAGGTGAACGAGAACTTCCGGCCCTATGCCGTCGGCGGCCATCGTCACCGTCCCGAGATCGAACAGGAGCTGCGGGCAGCCGGCACCCCAGCTCCCGTCGTGTTCGTTCCGCACCTGCTGCCGGTGAGCCGCGGGATCCTCTCCACGATGTACGTACGCGCGACCGGGGGGCGACCGCCGCTCGCCGAGTTGTTCGCTGAGGCGTATCAGAAAGAGCCGTTCGTCGTCCTGCGAGGTGAAGGAACGCCGCCGGAGCTCCGTGAAGTGCGGGGGACGAACCGATGCACCATCGGGTGGTACTGGGACGCGCCGGGCGAGCAGGCGGTCGTGATGACGGCGATCGACAACCTCGGCAAGGGCGCGGCCGGCCAGGCGGTGCAGTGTCTCAACCTGTTGCTCGGTCTGCCCGAGACGACGGGCCTCGAGGCGCCGGCGCTCGCCGTCTGAGCGGAGCGACCCCGGGCGGGATCCCGCGCTTCTCGGCCCTCGCTAGGCGTCGGCCCCGAGCACGCAGTAGCCGCCCACCAGCGCGAAGAGGCCGTTGGCTAACCACGCGGCAAGGATGGGCGACAGCGCTCCACTCTGCCCGAGCGCGCGAGCGAACGCCATGAGCACGAAGTAGCCGAACCCGAGGACGATGCCCACGCCCGCGCTGGCGGCGACGCTCGTCCAGGCCGGAGGTCTCGGATCTGGCGACGGAGCATGGCGTAGCTCAGCTCCTCGGGCTCGACTGAGGCGACGCGAAAATCCTCCAGCGTCTCGGGCAGCGTGAACCCCTCGGGAAGGCCGGGAGACTCCTCGACCCCACCCGGTGTGAGCCGCCGGGTGCGCGCGCCGGCGAACTGCCACCCGTCGTCCGTCCAGGTCGCGGTATCCACTTCGACCACGCGCTGCGGGCGAAAGTCGCTTCCGAGGTGGTAGATGCGGAGGCCGTAGAGGGCGCTCCGCTTCGCGTTCACGCGCTCGATGTTATAGAAGCCCGCCCGCCCGTGGTACCAGATGTCGTGGCCCATGAAGACGGTGGGCAGGGCGCGCTTCTTGATCTCGACGGTCTCGATCATGTGCCAGCGGTGGGCGCTGTAGGGAACGACGCTCTCGTTCCACGCGAACGCCGCGACACTGATCAGGGCCGCGAGGGCGAGGAGCGGCGTGATCATCTGCCAGATGCTCACCCCGCACGCCCGGAGGGCGACGAACTCGTGCTGGCGGGCGAGGAGCCCGAGCCCGACGATGCCACCGGTCAGCACCGCCAGGGGGGTGACCTGAGTGATGACCAACGGGATCTTGAAGAGGAAGTAGCGGACGATGGCTCCGCCCGAGGCATCGTGGCGGAGGAAGTTGTCGAATCGGTCGAAGAAGTCGGCGATCACGTAGATGGCGATGAAGGCGCCGAGCGTGAGCGCGAAGGCCCAGAGGAATTCCCGGGCCAGGTGCAGCGCCACGATCCGTGGCACTGCCCGGCGGGCGACCCTCATGACGAGGCTTCCGTGCGGAGCCGCAACCTGCTCCGGACCATGTCCACGGCGCTCTGCAAGCGCTCGAGCTTGAGGACCGTCCGCTCCCCGGCCACCTGTGTGAACAGATACAGCCCGAGCAGCGCGAACAGGAGATTCGGTAGCCAGAGTCCCACCACGGCGGGCACCAGCTCCTGCTCGGCCAGCGCCTGCCCGGCCGAGAGCAGAATGTAGTAGACGAAGATCATGACCAGGCTGACCGCGAAGCCGCGGGCACGAGCGGCGCGCACGGGCAGTGCGCCGAGGGGGGTGGCCACGAGTCCGAAAACGATGCACGCGAACGGGATCGCGAATTTCCGGTGATACTCCACCAGCTCGGAGACGTAGAGCTGCCCGCTCGCCTGCTTGGCGGCAATCGCCCGTCGGACCTGAGGAAGCGTCATCTCCCTCGGGTCGCGATCGCGACGGGCGGCGGCGAACGCCTGCCGCGGTCAGCAGCCGCGGGTCGGAAACCATCGTCGCCTCGCGGGCGAAGATCGTCTGCCGCTGCCCCGCCTCACGCTCGTCCGCTACCAGAACGTGCCGCAGACGATCGGTCGTGGGATCGACGCCCTCGGTGTAGATCACGAGGCCCGGGAAATCATCGTTGAACACCTGAGGTTTGATCCCGGCGGTCGCCCGGGTCCGCGCGATCTCGTAGAGCGCGCCCTTGAGGGAGCGGGTTCCCCACGGCCGGGCGTAGAACGACAGCGCGCCGGTGAGGAGCATCGCGATCATCACGAAGACCGCGACGGGGGGGACCAGCTGGTAGAGGCTCAGGCCCGAGCTGCGAAGAGCAACCATCTCGGAGTCGGCGGAGAGCCGGCCGAAGGCAACCAGAATGGCGAGGAGCATCGCCATGGGAAGCGTCACCTCCAGGAAGGCGGGGAGGATGTAGGTGAGGAGACGCAGCACGCTGACGAGCGGCACGCCCCGGTTGACGACGAGCTCGATCAGCTTGATCAGCCGTGCGATGAGGAGGACGAACGTGAAGAGCGAGAGCCCAAGCGCGAACGGGACGAGGATTTCACGGAAGATGTAGCGATGGACGATCCGCACCACCCTGGGCGGCACGTCTAGCGGATGCGTTCGGGCCGAACAACCCGAAGACGCGGATTTGCGGCGGGTGGTACGGAACCCGGCCTGGTCGTCTATGGGGTCAACCCGGTGCTCGAGTTGCTCCGGAGTGCCCACCCGTGCACGCGGCTGCTGCTTGGTCGTGGACCGCGGCAGCACGAGCTCGAGACCGCCGCGGGGAAACGAGGCGTCCCGGTGGAGGTCGCCGAGCGTACTACCCTGGACCGCCTGGCGCGGTCCCCTCACCACCAGGGGGCCGTAGCCTTTTCGCCCGCCTTCTCGTATGCGCCGCTGGAGCGTCTGCTCGCCCCGGCCTGCCGGAGCGTTCTCGCTCTGGACGGGGTCCAGGACCCACGCAACCTGGGAGCGATCCTGCGAACGGCGGGTGCCTTCGGAGTCGGTGGGGTCCTCCTCCCCCGTGACCGGAGCGTGGGAGTGACCGGGGTCGTCGTGGCCACGGCCGCGGGGGTTCTCTTCGATCGTCCGGTGGTCCGTGTGCCGAACCTGGTGCAGGCGCTGGGGAGGCTCAAGGAGAGCGGGTTCTGGCTCGTGGCCCTCGTTCCGCGCGGCGGGGAGCCGCTGCCGGCGCACTCGCCTCCCGAGCGGGCCGTCCTGGTCGCCGGCGGGGAGGGGGAGGGGCTTCGCCCACTGGTACGGCGAACGTGTGACTTCGCGGTTTCCATCCCGATGCAGGCCCAGGTCGAGTCCCTCAACGTCGGGGTCGCGGTCGGGATCGCCCTGTACGAGGTCATCGGCCGGTCGCCGACATCCTAGAACGTCGTTGTTCCCCTGCCGTTCGTTGACTAGCCTGAAGAGGCGGTGCTATAAAGCCGCGTTTACTCACCAGTAGAGGTGTTGGTGCTCCTCGCCACTGCCGCTCCGGACGCGGAACGGCCAAGGAGGTTGCGGGAAAGTCTCGAACGGAGCGCCCGGTCGTGGTGCGGCGCGGCCGCCGATGTAGCTCAGGGGTAGAGCAGCTGACTTGTAATCAGCAGGTCGTCGGTTCGACTCCGACCATCGGCTCCAGCCGGGCGTGTTGCTGTTGAGGATCTGCTGTGGAGAGGTTCCCGAGTGGCCAAAGGGAGCAGACTGTAAATCTGCCGGCGAACGCCTACGGAGGTTCGAATCCTCCCCTCTCCATTCTTTGGCCGGGTGACGACGCGATTGATGATCTGCGGGAGTAGCTCAGGTGGTAGAGCGCGAGCCTTCCAAGCTCGGGCGCAGCGCGCGAGCACCGCACGGGCCCCCAGAAGAGTTAGCCCACGTAGCTCATTCGGCAGAGCACTTCCTTGGTAAGGAAGAGGTCACCGGTTCGAATCCGGTCGTGGGCTCCAGAGAGGTACCGCGATGCGCGATCTGATCACGCTCGTCTGCGACGGCTGTAAGCGAAAGAACTACACGAGCACGAAGAACAAGAAGAAGACGACCGACAAGCTGGCCTTCAAGAAGTTCTGTCCTTCATGTCGGGGCCACACGCTTCACAAGGAGGGCAAGGTCTAGGAAAACGAGAAGCCGGGCGAACCCGGCGTGCTGGGTCAGTAGCTCGAACGGCAGAGCACCGGACTCCAAATCCGGGGGTTGCAGGTTCGAATCCTGCCTGACCCGTATCTCCACTGACATGAACGCACTCGAGTCACTCAAGCAGCCGGTCACGCGCTCACGGGAGTTCCTGGAGGAGTCCTGGGCCGAGCTCAAGAAGGTGCACTGGCCCTCCCGCAAGGAGGTCCAAGGGGCGACGCTCGTGGTCGTGATCGGGGTGGTGATCGTCGCTCTCTATCTCGGACTCGTCGATTTCGTACTGTCCTGGCTGGTCCGGCACGCGCTCGGCTGATGCTGATGAAGGAACAGAGCGACGGGGAGCGTCAGTGGTACGTGGTGCATACCTACTCGGGGTACGAGCACAAGGTGAAGGCGGCACTCGAGGAGCGCATCCGTTCGCTCGGCAAACCCCATCTGTTCGGCGAGATCCTGGTTCCGTCGGAGAAGGTTGTAGAGCTGGTGAAGGGCAAGAAGAAGACGTCGTCCCGCAAGTTCTTCCCCGGCTACATCCTCGTGAACATGCAGCTCAACAACGAGACCTGGCACATCGTCAAATCGACGCCCAAGGTGACGGGCTTCCTCGGCGGGGCGACCGATCCGAGCGCGATCCCGTCGATCTCCGAGGCCGAGGTCCGCGAGATCACGCACCAGATGGAAGAGGGCGCAGTCAAGCCCAAACCGAAGGTGCTCTTTGAGCAGGGCGAGCAGGTGAAGGTGATCGACGGTCCCTTCCAGGACTTCAACGGCGTCGTCGAAGAAGTGAAGCCCGAGAAGGGTAAGCTCCGGGTGCTGATCAGCATCTTCGGCCGGGCGACGCCAGTCGAGCTCGATTTCGTGCAGGTGGAGAAGGCGTGAGGCATGGCGAAGAAGGTCATCGCGGAGATCAAGCTGCAGATTCCGGCGGGCCAGGCGAACCCGAGCCCGCCCGTCGGGCCGGCACTCGGGCAGCGTGGCGTGAACATCATGGAGTTCTGCAAGGCGTTCAACGCTCAGACGCAGGCCCAGGCCGGGCTCATCATCCCCGTCATCATCACGGTCTACGCCGACCGCTCCTTCACGTTCATCACCAAGACCCCGCCAGCGGCGGTGCTGCTCAAGCGCGCGGCGGGCATCGAGAAGGGCTCGGGAGAGACTGGGAAGAAGCAGGTCGGGCAGGTCACCCGCCAGCAGGTCGAGGAGATCGCGCGCTTGAAGATGCCGGATCTGACGGCGTCGAACCTGGCGCAGGCGGTCAAGACCATCGAGGGCACCGCTCGGAGCCTCGGGCTCGAGGTGGTGTGAGAGGCGTCCATGGCGAAGCATAGCAAGCGCTACCGACAGGCCGCCGCGAAGATCGATCGGGCGCGCCGCTATCCGCTCGACGAGGCGATCCAAGTCCTCGTCACAACCGAAGGCGTGACGAAGTTCGACGAGACGGTGGAACTCGCCGTGAAGCTCGGCGTGGATCCTCGCCAGGCCGATCAGAACGTGCGCGGGACGGTGGTGCTGCCGCACGGCCGGGGTAAGGCCGTCCGTGTCGTCGTCTTCGCCAAGGGCGAGAAGGCCAAGGAGGCGAGCGAGGCGGGTGCCGATCACGTCGGAGCGGAGGAGCTCGCCAAGAAAATTCAGGACGAGCAGTGGCTCGAGTTCGACACCGCCATCGCCACCCCGGACATGATGGGGGCCGTCGGTCGTCTGGGGAAGATCCTCGGCCCGCGTGGCCTCATGCCGAACCCGAAGGTGGGAACCGTGACCTTCGAGGTGGGCAAGGCGGTGCGGGAGGTCAAGGCCGGCAAGGTGGAATTCCGGGTCGAGAAGGCCGGTATCGTGCACGTGCCGATCGGCAAGCGGAGCTTCGGTGCCGAGAAGCTGCTCGCCAATGCGCAGGCGTTGCTCACGAGCCTGCTGCGCGCGAAGCCCGCTGCATCCAAGGGCAACTACGTGCAGAGCATCGCCGTCGCCACGACCATGGGGCCCTCCGTGCGGATCGACCCCGCGACGGCGCGCGCCGCCTGATGGCAAGCTTCCCACGCGCCGCGGGAGAGAGTGAATGAAACGCGCCGAGAAGATCGATAGCGTGCAGGAGCTGAGTGGTGACCTCGGCCGCGCCACGGTTGCCGTGCTGGCCGAGTATCGCGGACTGACGGCCGGGCAGATGAATCGCCTGCGAAGGGCGATCCGCGAAGCCGATGGGCGCTGCCGTGTCGCCAAGAACACGCTCGCCAAGCGTGCGGTCTCGGCCTCATCCTCGCGCTACGAGCAGCTGGGTCCTTTGTTCCAGGGACCGCTCGCGCTCCTCATCGGCTTCCGCGATCCGGTCGCCATGGCGAAGGTGGTCGTGAAGCTTGCCGAGGAGCTGCCCAAGCTCGAGATCAAGGGCGCGATCCTCGATGGACAGGTGCTGCCCGCCGCCGAGGTGAAGGCGCTCGCAACGCTGCCAGCGCGTGAGGTAATCATCGCGCAACTCCTCGGGCTGCTGCAGGCCCCCGCGGCGCAGCTCCTGCGGACGCTGAATGAGCCCGCGGCCCGTCTCGCGCGGCTCGTCGACGCGATCGGTAAACGCGCCCCCGGCGCCGAGGCCGGGGAGCCGGCGTAGCGGGTAGACAAGGCTTCGACCAGGAAGGAGTGAGCGAATGGACGTGACGCGCGATCAGGTCAAGGACTATTTGAAGAACATGAGCTTGATGGACGCGGCCCAGCTCGTGAAAGAGCTGGAGTCCGAGCTCGGGGTGTCGGCCGCGGCGCCGATGGCGATCGCGGGCGGGGGCGCCGCGGCGGCGCCCGCTGCTGCCGCCGCGCCGGAGAAGGAGGAGTTCACCGTCGTCCTGACGGGCGCCGGTGACAAGAAGATCCAGGTGATCAAGGTCGTCCGCGAGCTGACCGGCCTCGGGCTCAAGGAAGCCAAGGACCTGGTCGACGGCGCGCCGAAGCCCGTGAAGGAAGCCATCCCCAAAGCCGAGGCGGAGGCGATCAAGAAGAAGCTCGAAGAGTCCGGCGCGACGGTGGAGCTCAAGTGATCGCGACCGACCCAACCGGTAACCAGGAGGGATAAAGACGCGATGAGTACGGCAGGGTCGACGCTTTCGCGGGTCCCGAGCAACCTTCGCCTCCGGAGGACGTTCGGGCGGATCAAGAAGATCATGGACATCCCGAATCTCATCGAGATCCAGAAGCTCTCGTACGAGGAGTTCCTGCAGAAGGACCTCGCCCCCGAGCAGCGCAAGGACCAGGGTCTCCAGGCCGTCTTCAAGTCCGTCTTCCCGATCAAGGACTTCAACGAGACGGCGTCGCTCGAATTCGTGAGCTTCAGCCTGGCCGAGCCCAAGTACGACGTCGAGGAGTGCCACCAGCGCGGCATGACGTTCGCCGCTCCGCTCAAGGTGACGGTGCAGCTCGTCATCTGGGACGTCGACCAGGAGAGCGGGGTGCGCTCGATCAAGAACGTCAAGGAGCAGGAGGTCTACTTCGGCGAGATCCCGCTCATGACCCAGCACGGAACCTTCATGGTCAACGGGACCGAGCGGGTCATCGTCTCCCAGCTCCACCGCTCCCCAGGGGTGTTCTTCGATCACGACAAGGGGAAGACCCACGCCAGCGGCAAGCTCCTCTACTCGGCGCGCATCATCCCGTACCGCGGCTCCTGGATCGATCTCGAATTCGACCCCAAAGACATTCTCTACGTGCGCATCGATCGGCGCCGGAAATTCCACGCCACCGTGCTCCTGCGCGCCCTCGGCATGACGACCGAAGACCTCCTCAACTACTACTACCGCAAGGACACGATCGTCCTGGACGGCCGCAAGGCGGCCAAGCGGTTCCAGCCCGACCACCTCCTCGGCGTGAAGGCGACGCGCGACCTTCGCCACCCGACCACCAACGAGCTGATCGTGAAGGAGGGCCGGAAGTTCACCCGGGCGGCACTGCGACAGCTCGAGCAGGCGGGTGTCGAGCAGGTCCCGATCGCCCTCGAGGAGGTCCTCGGGCGGGTGTCGGCGCACGACGTCAAGGACACGCGTACGGGCGAGATCGTGCTCGCAACCAACGAGGAGATCACCGAGGAGAAGCTCGAGCTCCTGCGCGCTCGAGGTGTCGACCGGATCGAGGTGCTCTTCCTCGACGACACCCATATCGGGTCCTCGCTGCGGAATACGCTCCTCCAGGACAAGATCGCGAGCCCCGAGGAGGCGATCCTCGAGATCTACCGCCGGCTCCGGCCGGGCGATCCACCCACGCCCGAGACGGCCACCGCCTTCTTCAACAACCTCTTCTTCAACCCCGAGCGCTACGACCTCTCCCGGGTCGGACGGCTCAAGCTGAACCACAAGCTGAAGGTGACCGTGCCCCTCGACCAGGGGACGCTCCGTCGCGAGGACATCCTCGAGGTCGTCCGCTACCTGATCGAGCTGAAGAACGGCAACGGCCAGGTCGATGACATCGACCACCTCGGCAATCGGCGCGTGCGCGCAGTCGGCGAGCTGGTCGAGAACCAGTACCGCATCGGGCTCGTGCGGATGGAGCGCGCGATCAAGGAACGCATGAGCCTGCAGGACATCGAAACGCTGATGCCGCAGGAGCTCATCAACTACAAACCCGTGTCGGCCGTCATCAAGGAGTTCTTCGGGTCCTCGCAGCTCTCGCAGTTCATGGACCAGACGAACCCGCTCTCCGAGATCACGCACAAGCGCCGGCTCTCCGCCCTCGGTCCGGGAGGTCTCACCCGCGAGCGTGCGGGCTTCGAGGTGCGGGACGTCCACCCGACGCACTACGGGCGCGTCTGCCCGATCGAGACGCCGGAGGGGCCGAACATCGGCCTCATCGCCTCGCTCTCGACGTATGCGCGCGTGAACGAGTTCGGCTTCGTCGAGACCCCGTACCGACGCGTGAAGGACGGCCGGGTCACCGACGAGATCGTCTACCTCTCGGCCCTCGAGGAAGAGGAGCACACGATCGCCCAGGTCACCGAACCAGCTCGTGTCGGTGGCCGCGTCACTCATCCCGTTCCTCGAGAACGACGACGCGAACCGCGCCCTCATGGGCTCCAACATGCAGCGGCAGGCGGTTCCTCTGCTGCGGACCGATGCGCCGCTCGTGGGCACGGGGATGGAGCGCGTGGTGGCTCGCGACTCGGGCGTCACGGTGGTGGCGCGACGCGACGGCGTGGTCGAGCAGGTCGACTCGATGCGCATCGTGGTCAAGGCGGACAAGACGTCTACGGACGGGCGCGATCCAGGCGTCGACATCTACAACCTCGTCAAATACCAGCGCTCCAACCAGAACACCTGCATCAACCAGCGACCGATCGTGACGGTCGGCGACCACGTGCGCGCGGGCGACGTCATCGCAGATGGCCCGTCGACCGAGATGGGGGATCTCGCTCTCGGGCGGAACGTGCTGGTCGCCTTCATGCCGTGGGGCGGCTACAACTTCGAGGATTCGATCCTGATCTCCGAGCGCGTCGTCAAGCACGATCTCTTCACCTCGGTGCACATCGAGGAATTCGAGTGCGTG
>VBLA01000118.1 GCA_005879245.1 Deltaproteobacteria bacterium | reverse complement strand
GTCATGTTCGAAGCTCTCGCGGAGAAGTTCGATTCCCTGCTGCGCAAGCTGCAGGGACAGGGACGGATCACCGAACGGAACATCGAGGACGCGCTCCGCGACGTGCGCCTGGCGCTCCTCGAGGCCGACGTCAACCTGCAGGTCGTCCGGGACTTCGTCGAAGCGGTCAAGCGGGACGCGCTCGGTCAGGAAGTGCTGCGCAGCCTCACCCCCGAGCAGCACTTCCTGCGGCTCGTTCATCGCGAGCTCGTCCGCCTGCTCGGCGAGGGACCGGGCGGCCTCGATCTCGGTGGCGCGGCGCCGGCCGTGATCCTGCTGGTCGGGCTGAACGGTTCGGGAAAGACGACGACGGCCGCGAAGCTGGCGCGCCATCTCCGCGCCGAACGATCGCGCACGCCCTACCTCGTAGCCGCCGATCTGTACCGCCCCGCGGCCATCGAGCAGCTCGAGACGCTCGCTCGTCAGCTCGATCTGCCGGTCCACCCGGCGCGGGCGGGTGACGACCCGGTGGCGCTCGCGCGCGCCGCCATCGAGGCCGCGCGCGCGAGCGGGCGGGACACGGTGCTCATCGACACCGCCGGACGGCAGACGGTTGACGAGACGCTCATGCTCGAGCTCGAGCGGATGGTGACGGCCGTGACGCCCCGCCACGTCCTCCTCGTCGCGGACGCGATGACCGGGCAGGACGCGGTTGCCACCGCGCAGGGCTTCGCCGGTCGTCTTCCGGTCTCGGGGATCGTGCTCACCAAGATGGAGGGCGACGCACGCGGCGGCGCCGCCCTGTCCCTGCGGACCGTGGCGGGCAAGCCGATACTCTTCGCTGGCACGGGCGAGAAGCTCGACGCGCTCGAGCCCTTCCATGCGGATCGCATCGCCTCTCGCATCCTCGGCATGGGGGACGTCCTTTCGCTCATCGAGCGTGCGGAGCGAGCCTACGATCGCGACCAGGCACAGGCCCTCGAGAAGAAGCTCCGCAAGTCGGAGTTCGACCTCGAGGACTTTCGGGACCAGCTCCGCGCGGTGAAGAAGATGGGGTCGGTCGCCGAGCTGCTCGGCATGATCCCCGGTGTGAAGAAGCTGCTCCGGGGGGCGGACCTCTCGGGCGCCGAGGGCGAGCTGAAGCGCGTCGAGGCGATCATCGACTCGATGACGCGGGCGGAACGCCGAAACATCCGCATCCTGAACGCCAGCCGCCGCAAGCGCATCGCCGAGGGCAGCCTGCCCCGCTGACCCCCGAGGAGAGGAGACTCGATGGCCGTCAAGATCCGTCTCGCCCGCCATGGCAGCAAGAAGAAACCCATCTACCGCATCGTCGTCGCGCACTCCGAGTCGCCACGCGACGGCCGCTTCATCGATCAAGTCGGCATTTACGACCCCAGCCGCTCTCCCAGCCTAGTCCAGTTCCAGGCCGAAAAGCTGGCCGCGTGGTTGAAGAAGGGCGCCCAGCCGACCCAGACCGTTGCGCAGCTCATCCGCAAGACGGCGCCGGCCTCCCCCACAGCCTGATCATGGCCGACTCGAGGAGCAGGGACTGCCATGAAGGAACTGGTCATTTTTCTCGCCAAGCACTTGGTCAATCACCCCGAGGCGGTCGAGGTGAAGGAGACCCAGGGTGAGACCGCCTCCGTCCTCGAGCTGAAGGTCGCAAAGGAAGATCTCGGCCGGGTCATCGGCAAGCAAGGACGCACCGCGAAGTCGATTCGCACGATTCTGAATGCCGCCGCCTCCCGCACCAATCGCAAGGTCATCCTCGAAATCATCGAAGAGAAGTGAGCCCGAGATGGTCGCGGTCGGCCAGGTGGTGGCGGCCCACGCTCTGCGGGGTGTTGTCCGCGTGCGGGCCTACAACCCACCCGCGCCGAGCCTGGTGGCGGGACGGTCGGTCCTCCTCGAAGCGCCCGGAGGCGCACGGCACGAGGTACCCGTGCTCTCGGCGACGCCCTTTCGAGGCGGTCTCGTGCTGGTCGCCTTCCAGGGCACCGACAGCCGCGAAGCCGCCCAGGCGCTCGTCGGCAGCCGGGTCCTCGTCCCCCGGAGCGACCTGCCTCCGCCCGGCGCCAACGAGTTCTACTACCACGAGATCCTCGGATTCGAGGTCGCGACGGTCGCGGGCGAGTCGCTCGGCTCGATCGCGGAGACCCTTCCGACGGGAGCGAACGACGTGTGGGTGGTCCGTGGCGCCGGCCGCGAGTACCTGATCCCGGTGATCGCGGACGTGGTGCGCCTGATCGACCGAGCTGCACGGCGGGTCGTCATCGAGCCGCTTCCCGGCCTGCTGGAGTAGGGCCGCCTGCGGATCCACGTCATCACGCTCTTCCCGGAGATGTTCGGCTCGCCCCTCGCGGCCGGCGTCCTCGGGCGGGCGCGAGCGCGCGGGCTCGTCGAGCTGTCGCTGCACCAGCTCCGGGACTACGCGGGCGGCCGCCACCTGCAGGTGGACGATACCCCCTACGGTGGGGGGCATGGCATGGTGATGCGCCCCGAACCGCTGGTGGCGGCGATCGAGCACGTGAGCGAAGTCGATCGCCCGCATCGCATCCTCCTTGCTCCGACGGGTATCCCCTTCAGTCAGGAGCGAGCGGGGGCGCTGGCGGGAGCCCGCGCCCTGCTCCTCGTCTGCGGGCGCTACGAGGGCGTGGACGAGCGGGTGAAGGCGTCCATCGACGAGGAGCTCTCGATCGGGGACTACGTCCTTTCGGGGGGCGAGCTCGCGGCGCTCGTCGTCATCGACGCAATCGTGCGGCTCCTCCCCGGCGCGCTCGGTAACGAGGCGTCGCCGCGCGAAGAGTCGCACACCACGGGTCTCCTGGAGTACTCACAATACACACGTCCCGAGGAGTTTCGCGGCGCGCGCGTCCCGCCTGTGCTCTTCTCCGGCGACCATGCGGCGATCAGCCGCTGGCGGCGAGAGGCGTCGCTCCGCTTGACGCTCGCGCGGCGTCCCGATCTGCTCGCCCGTGCGCCGCTCGACGCCGCCGATCGCGCCTTCCTGCGCTCGCTCGGCTGGCGTGGGGAGTGATCCGGTGGCGGCCCTCTACCTCGCGCTTCTCCACCATCCCGTCTACGACAAGAATGGCGCCGTCGTCACCACGGCCGTCACCAACCTGGACGTGCACGATCTCGCCCGCCTCGCCCGGACGTTCGACCTCGCCGCCTGCTACATCGCGACCCCGGTCCCGACGCTGCGCCGCCTCGTGCTGCGCATCGTCCGTCATTGGGAGACCGGGCCCGGCGCCACCTACAACGAGACGCGCCGTGAGGCCCTCGCGCGCATACGGCTGGCAGGGGACCTCGACGGCGTCATCGCCGACATCGAGCGTGAGGCGGGCGCGCTGCCGCGGCTGGTCGCGACGACCGCCCGCGAGGGCGGAACGCGGCTGTCCTTCGCCGCGCTCCGTGCGCGCCTGGCCGTCGAGACTCGGCCCGAGCTGCTCATCCTCGGCACCGGCTGGGGGCTCACCGGGGAGCTCCTCGGTCGCGCCGACGACGTGCTCGAGCCGATTCGTGGCAGCGACGGCTGGAACCATCTGTCGGTCCGCACCGCCGCAGCCATCATCCTTGACCGTCTCCGCGCCGGCCGATAGAACGTTATAGTTCATGAATCCGATCGATCGCATCGAGGCGGAGCAGCTCCGCAAGGGAGTCCCCGTCTTCAAGCCGGGCGACACCGTGCGCGTTCACGTCCGCGTCGTCGAGGGTGACAAGGAGCGTATCCAGGTCTTCGAGGGCACCGTGCTCGGCCGGAGCGGCGGTGGCAACCGGGAGACGTTCACCGTCCGCAAGACCTCGTACGGGGTGGGTGTCGAGCGCATGTTCCCGCTCCACTCACCGCGCATAGATCGCATCGAGGTCGTGGCGCGCGGCGCCGTCCGTCGCGCGAAGCTCTACTACCTTCGCGAGCGTTCCGGCCGCGCGGCCCGCGTCACCGAGGAAGCCGCCAGCAAGGCGTAGCGCGCGGGGCCGGAAGCAGCGCGCCCCCACCGTCGCAGCGGCTACTGCTCTCGAGGATCGCTCCTACGTCGTCAGCTCGGTGCGCGCGAGGTCTGGACGGCGCTCACCCATGCGGCTCTGCCCCTCGAACATCGCCCCTTCCTGCACGACCAGGCACTTCGACTCGACGTCGCCATAGAGGCGCCCACCCGCGCAGATCTCGACCCGCCCCGCGCCCTGCACCTGCCCGCGTAGCTCACCGAGCACCACGAGGTTCGCCGCCTCCACCGTGGCGTGCACGATCGCCTGAGGGCCGACGATCAGGAGGCCCGACGCGCGGACCTCGCCCTTGAGCTTTCCCTCGATCCGTGTAGCGGTCACGAAGGAGAGCTTCCCCGTCACCTCGGCGTCCGGGCCAAGCGACACCCGGACCTCCTGCCATGCGTTTCCGCCGTCCTTCGGTTCGGCCACGATGTGCTCCTCGCCTCGTCGCGCCGGTTCCCCGGCCCGGGAATAAGGGATGACCTAGTATAGGTCTCCCGCGGGTCGGTTGTAAAACGCCTCCTATTGCTTCTCCGCCGGGAACACGTGGCACGCGACGGCGTGGTCACGACGACCCGTCTCGAGGGACGGCTGCACGCTTCGGCACACCGCTTCCGCCGCGGGGCAGCGTGGATGGAAGGCGCAGCCTGGCGGCGGATTCACGGGGCTCGGCACGTCGCCACCGAGTGGCGTACGGCGCGCCGCCCGACGCGGATCGGGGACGGGAACGGCCGACAGGAGCGCGCGGGTGTAGGGGTGGCGTGGGTTCCGGTAGATCTCGTCGCGCGGACCGATCTCCACGATGTGCACGAGGTACATGATGGCCACGCGGTCGCTCACGTGCTCCACGACCCGCAGGTCGTGGGCGATGAAGAGCATCGTCAGCCCGAGCCGCTCGCGCAGCTCTTGGAGCAGATTGATGATCTGTGCCTGGATGGAGACGTCGAGCGCCGAGACCGCCTCGTCGGCGACGACGAAGCGCGGCTCGACCGCGAGCGCACGTGCGATGCCGACGCGCTGGCGCTGCCCGCCGCTGAACTCGTGCGGGTAGCGGCGGGCGGCGGCGGGAGGCAGTCCCACGAGCTCGAGTAGCTCGTGTACCCGATCGCGGCGCTCCGCCCGGCTGCCGAGCCGGTGAATGGCGAGCCCCTCGCCGACGATGTTGCCGACGCGCATGCGCGGGTTCAGCGAACCGTACGGATCCTGGAAGATGATCTGCATACGGCGCCGGAGGCCACGGAGCTCGCGGGGGCGCAGCCCGAGCAACGAGCGACCTTCGAAGCGAACGTCGCCGGCCGTGGGCTCGATCAGCCGGAGCATGAGGCGACCGAGCGTCGTCTTGCCGCATCCCGATTCCCCGACCAGGCCGAGCGTCTCCCCCGCCTGGATGGTGAATGTCACGCCGTCCACCGCCCGCACCCATGCCCGGGCGCGTGCGAAGAGTCCGCCCCCGATCGGGTAGTGCTTGCGGAGGTTCTGGACCTCGACCAGTGGCGTCGCGTTCACGCCGGGTCCCTCGGAAACTCCTCGACCCGGATGCAGGCCGCCCGGTGGTCCGCCACCTTCTCGACGAGCGGTGGAACGGCGGTTGCACACATTGCGACGGCACGTGGACAGCGATCCCGGAACGCGCACCCGCTCGGCAAGTGGAACGGATCGGGGACCTGACCACCGATCGCCTCGAGGCGCTCGCGTCGACCGCCGAGGCTCGGCATGGAGCGGAAGAGCGCCTGCGTGTAGGGATGCAGCGGGCGGTCGAATATCTCGAACACGTTGGCGTACTCCACGATGCGTCCCGCATACATTATCGCGACCGCATCCGCCTGCTCGGCGACGACGCCCAGGTCGTGCGTGATGAGGAGGACCGCCATGCGGTGGCGCTCGCGGAGCGCGCGCAGCAGATCGAGGATCTCGGCCTGGATGGTCACGTCGAGCGCGGTCGTCGGCTCGTCGGCGATCAGTACCTTGGGCGAGCAGGAGATCGCCATCGCGATCATGACCCGCTGGCGCATCCCTCCGGAGAGCTGGTGCGGGTAGTCACGCGCGCGGGTCGCGGGCTCGGGGATTCCGACCTCGCCCAGCAGCTCGACGGCGCGATCCCACGCGGCGCGCCGCCCGACCCCACCGTGAATCCGCACGGCCTCCGCGATCTGGCTCCCAACCCGGAGCACAGGATTGAGGGACGTCATCGGCTCCTGGAAGATCATCGCCATCCCGGGACCGCGCAGGCGCCGCATCTCACGCTCCGGCAAGGCGAGCAGTTCCCGGCCCTCGAGGAGCACCTCCCCGGCGACCACGCGCCCGGGTAGCGGGACGAGCCGCATGAGCGAGAGCGCAGTGACGCTCTTCCCGCACCCCGACTCGCCGACCAGGCCCAGCACCTGTCCAGCCTCGAGCGTGAACGACACCCCGTCGACCGCCCGCGCGGCACCGTGATCGTCCTCGAAAGCGGTCGCGAGACCGCGCACTTCGAGCAGCGTCACGACGGCCCCTCGGCATCCTCGAGCGGAAGGACGCGCGGCGCAGGCGGCGGAGCGAAGAGAGCCGGATCGAGGACCGCGTTCGGCTCGACGG
>VBLA01000117.1 GCA_005879245.1 Deltaproteobacteria bacterium | reverse complement strand
TCGATCACCTCGCGGAGGGTCGCCCAGTCCGCGGGGGTGGCGCTCACGACGAGCGCGTTGGTCGCCGCATCGGCCGTGATGCGGACGGGGGCCTCGAGCGGGATCGTGCCGGCGCCGCTCGCCGGAGGGGGCTCGGCCGCGACGGGCGGAGCCGGGGGAGGCTCGCCGAGGCCGCCGTCGTACCCGAACCCGGCGGGGCCGCGGTGCGCGGCGCTTCGCATGAAGGAGCTGCCCCGCGGGCGCGGCTCGGGAGGCGGCGCGACGGGAAGGCCGATGAGTTGCGCCAGCACGCGAGAGAGGCTCTCCGCGTCGGCGTACTTCAGATGGTAGACGTTCACGCGCGTCGTGCCGGGCGGGAGCGCGCGGTCCAGGCGCGCGATCACCGTGCGGGCCCGGACGACGTCGTCCGCCGGGCCGGCGAGCACGAGGGCGTTGGAACGGCTATCGGCGACGACCCGGAGCGCGCGCCCAGCGCCCGCGAACGCGTCGCGCACGCGGGGCGCGAGCTCGTCGGCAGGCGCGAAGCGGAGCGGCACGACCTCGACGCCGCCGCCGCTCGGCGCGACGTCGAGCTCATCGAGCAGGGCGGCGAGCCGCTCGACGTTCGCTCCTGCGTCGACGATGACGAGGCTGTTGGTGACGGGGTAGGCGGAGAGGAGGCCATCCTTCGAGACGAGGGGTTGCAGGACCGGGACGAGGCTGCCCGCGTCGGCGTGGCGGAGCGGGAGGATGCGGGTCACGACCTCCTCGCCCGCGCGGGCACCCGTCGGGACGGTCGTCTCGCGGGCCTCGCGGATCGGCACGATCTTGGTGAAGCGCCCACTCGGCACGGTGGTGAAGCCCTTCACCTGGAGCACCGACTGGAAGACGAGGTACGCCTCGTCCGGGGTGATGCGGGTGGGCGAGATGATCGTGACCTTCCCCCGCACGCGGTCGTCGACGATGAAGTTCCGCCCCGTCACCTCACTCACGAACTTCGCGAGGACGGGGAGCTCCACGTCCTGGAAGTTGAGGGCGATCACCGCCTCCTGCTTCGTGGCCTCCTGCTTCGCGGCCTCGGGTTTCGGGGGCTCTTCCTCGGCGGCCCCGACTGACCTGGCGAACGTGCAGAACAGGGCGAGGAGCACGAACGGTCTCATCGGAGCTCGTAGACGAGCGTGCGCGGGGCATCCCCGCGCACGATGTCGAGGGCGACGCGGGGCTCGGTCTTGAGCCGCGCCAGGAAGCCGAGCAGCGCGGCCGGGTCGGCAATGGCGCGTCCGTTCACGCGCTGGACGACGTCGCCATCCTGGAGGCCGAGCCGCGTGAAGAGACTGTCGGACCGGATCTGGAAGAGCCGGAAGCCCGCCGGCCGCCCGTCGCGCAGCTCGGCGATCGCGCTCGCCTGGGTGAGGAGCGCGCTCATGTTGTCGGCTGCGCCGTCGAGCTCCCGGCGGTCGACGACGAAGGCATTCTCGCTGGTCCGCCGGATGCGCTCGTCGCGGGCGGGATGGTCGGTCGCCGCCGAGCGCGACTCGTCGCTGTCGCCGGCGGGCGCGGCCTCGGTGCCTGCTGCGGCGTCGGGCGAAACCAGCTCGAGCGTCTCCTCCCGTCCCGCGCGTGCGAAGGTCACGCGATCCCAGTCGATCGCCGCGACGCGCGCTCCGCCGATCACGTCGCCCACCCGGTAGAGATCCTGATGATGGGTCGCCGCGTCCTCGATGACGGCCCGCGCCTCTCGCCCGTCGAGCGCGACGCCCCACAGGCGAAGGCTGCCGACACCACCGGGAGCGCCACGCGCCGCCTCGCCCGTGTCCGCCGCGGGATTGAAGATGTCGCGCGCGGCGATGACCGCGTAGTCCGCGAGCGGTCCGACGGCGGCCAGCGCCGCCGTCGGCGGGGAGGCGGCGTCGGGCGGTGGCAGGTCGTCGAACGCCAGACGAAGCATCGCGCTCGCCCCCAACGCGGCGAGCGAAGCGACGAGAGCGAGCAACGCGAGCTCGATCGCGAGCCGGTGACGCCGCACCAAAACCATGGGGAGAGAGCGAGGTCATACGCCGATGGCACGCACGGGTCAAATTTATCTTCGTCGCAACCGGCCGGTATTGCCGCGCCTCACCGCCGCGCTAGAATCCGCCCCAAATGCGTGGCGCTGTCCTCGCTCTCGCCGCGCTCGCCGGGCGGGCGCTGGCGGGCACCGTCGAGGTCGAGGTACGGGACCTGGGGATCGATCAGGCAAGCGGCACGCCGGTCGTCCGTCTCGTCGAGAAGGGAAAGGCGGGTCGCGAGCTGCCCATCTGGATCGGCCCGTTCGAGGCGCAGGCAATCGCGCTGGAGCTGCACGGCGTCGCCGCGCCGCGGCCGCTGACGCACGACCTGATGAAGACGCTGGTCGAGCGCCTCGGCGCCAAGCTCGACCGGGTGGTGATCGAAGATCTGCGCGACGGCACCTTCTTCGGGACCCTCCACCTCGCCGGGCCCGGCGGTGGGGACATCGCCCTCGATGCCCGGCCGAGCGACGCGATCGCGCTGGCGCTCCGTCTCCACGGACCCATCCTCGTCGACGAGGAGCTGTTCGCGAAGGTCGCGGCATCGCAGCCCGAACCCGCCGCGCTGCGGCTGTGGGGGCTCACCGTGCAGAATCTCACCCCCGAGATCGCGGCCTTCTTCGAGCTGTCCGACGAGCCGGGCGTGCTGGTCTCCGACGTCACGGTCGGCGGGCCGGCACACGAGGTCGCGCGCGGCGACCTCATCACGGCGCTCGACGGGGAGCCGATCCGCTCCGTGGGGGAGCTCCGGGAGCGTGCCGGGGCCCACAGCGGGGCGGTGCCCGTCCGTCTCTCGCTCCGGCGGGGGCACCGCGAGCTGGTGGTGAGCTTCGTCGCGGACTAGAGCGTCCGTGGTAGTTTGACAAGCCCACGCCTGCGTCCTAGAACGCGCGACTTGGCGGAGGACCATCGGACGCCGGAGCCGGCTGCCGATCGGGAGCGAGAGCTCGATGCCGAGATCGAGGAGCTCACGCGACAGATCGCGGAGCGGGTGAATGGCGCCGGACCGGAACGCCGACAGGACCTCCGCGAGTATGCGATCGAGCTACTCAAAGAACGAACGGAGCTCGCGGATGCGCCGCGCGCGGCGGCGGCCGGCACGGCCGACCGGACGAATCCCCTCGGGATGGCGATCCTCCTCGGGCTCGTGTCGGTCCCGCTCCTCTTTCTCTTCCTGCCGGTGGGCCTCACCATGCTGGCGGTCGCGATGGTGATGGGATCGTGGGGGATTCTCGCGACCATCTTCCGTCGCTCAAGTCCGCCGCGGTGACTCGTCGGAAAGCCTGCCTGATGCGTCACATGAGCGTTTTTCATTTGCCTGTGGTCGCAGGGCGCCCCACGATGAACCCAGGAAACCCCTGACCGATGGCCAAGGCCGAGGCCCAGAAGGAGGATCCCGCCGTCGTCGCGGCCCGCCGGCAGGTGGAGCAGCTGCGGGAGCGCGAGAAGCGGGCCCGCGAGCGGGCGCAGCTGGGTGGGCTCTGGTCCCGGCGTGACGTCTTCGGGCGCTTCGCGTGGAGCATCTTCGCTGGCTTCTCGGGCCTGTCGCTCGTCGCGGCGATCCGTTCCGCCTTCCCCCGCGTGCTCTTCGTGCCCCCCTCGACCTTCAAGGCCGGGCGCCCGACCGACTTCGCGATCGGCGAGGTGAGCGAGAAGTTCAAGAAGGACCAGCGCGTCTGGATCATCCGCACCGAGGAGGGCATCTACGCGCTCTTCGCCAAGTGCACCCACCTGGGCTGCACGCCGCGCTGGCTCACCGCCGAGAACAAGTTCAAGTGCCCGTGCCACGGTAGCGGCTTCTACAAGACCGGCATCAACTTCGAGGGGCCGGCGCCCCGGCCGCTCGAGCGGCTCCGCATCACGAAGGCCGAGGACGGCCAGCTCCTGATCGACAAGAGCGTCAAGTACCTCTACGAGAAGGGCGACTGGTCGAAGCCGGGCGCGTTCCTGAAGGTGTGATCCCAAAGGCGACCTCATGACGAAGTGGGAAGAGATCAAGAATCAGGTGACGCAGTCGGAGGTCTGGCAGTCGATCTTCCGGCACGGCTACGACGACACCCCGCGCAACCGGATCCTGATGGTGTCGGGCAACGTCTGGCTCCATCTTCACCCTTCGAAGGTGCGCCGGCATGCCACGCGCCTCCGGTTCACCTGGTGCATGGGCGGCATCACCTTCCTCATGTTCCTCGTCACCGTCGTCACCGGCGTGTATCTGATGTTCTACTACCGGCCGACCGCGGAGTACGCGTACGCCGACATGAAGTACCTCGAGTTCGACATGCCGTTCGGGATGCTCATGCGGAACATGCACCGCTGGGCGGCCCACGGCATGGTGATCGCGGTCTGGCTCCACATGTTCCGGGTCTTCCTCACGGGCTCTTACAAGCCCCCGCGCGAGTTCAACTGGGTGGTGGGCGTCATCCTCCTCGTGCTGACGCTTCTCCTCTCCTTCACCGGCTACCTCCTGCCCTGGGACCAGCTCTCGATCTGGGCGGTCACGGTCGGTTCCAACATGGGGCGCGCGACGCCCATCCTCGGGCACGAGGGACCCGGGCACGAGCTCATCCCCGGACTCAACAACGTCTACGACGCGCGCGCGTTCCTCTTCGGCGGCGGGGAGATCGGTCCGCACACGCTGCTCCGTTTCTACATCCTACACTGCATCTTCATCCCGCTGGTCGCGAGTCTCTTCATGGCCGTTCACTTCTGGCGCATCCGGCGGGACGGGTTCTCGGGACCGGCGGTCTGAGGTCGCGGTGCCATCCGAACTGACCGGCAGTCTCGTCACGCTCGTGCTTCTGGTGCTCACGTTCGTGTTCCCGCGCGCCCGGGTCCTCACCATCCCGTTCTTCTTCCTGC
>VBLA01000116.1:5467-8566 GCA_005879245.1 Deltaproteobacteria bacterium | reverse complement strand
GCGGAGCCGTTCGAGTACGCCCGGGCACTCTGGTTCGAGGAGTACGGCGACACGGCGCTCGCCACCATCCTGTCCGGGAGGCTCTTCTTCCAGAAGGTCATGTCGCCGCGCTTCTTCAATCGCGCGGCCGACGAAGCCGCCTGCCAGAAGGTCGTCAAGGAGGAGCTGCCGCCCCTCTTCGACTACCTCGAGAGCCAGCTCGCGGCGGGCGACGCGATCGTCGGCAAGCGCTTCTCGATCGGCGACATCGGGATCGCGACCCAGTTCGTCAACTTCCGGCATGCGGGCTACACGGTCGATGCGAAGCGCTGGCCGAAGCTGGCGGGCTACGTCGCCGGTGTGCACGCGCGGCCGTCCTTCAAGCGGCTGATCGAGGCGGAGACCGCCTTCTTCGGAACGGCAGCCTGAAGGAGGGGGGTCACACCCAGACGTCGGCCAGCAACGCCGCCACGTCCTCGGGTGCGGTGCAGTGCGGCAGGATGGCGAGCACGGGAAGGCCCGTGAGCGCCGCGATCGTTTCGGCATTGGTCGCCCCCGAGCGGTCCGTCTCGTGCGATGGCTGCGAGAGGACGAAGCCGCGGACCGCGAGCCCGGCCCCCGCGGCGACGCGCGCCGTGAGCGCGCAGTGGTTGATCGTCCCGAGCCGGTTGGCGCCGACGATGAGGAGCGGGAGCGCGCACCACGCGGCGAGGTCGGCGAAGGTCGCATGGTCGGCGAGCGGTACCAGAAGGCCCCCCGCACCTTCGACGAGCAGCACATCGACCTCGGCCGCGCGCCGCCGGAGGAGCGCGACGATCCCGTCGACGTCGATCGTGACGCCCTCCAGGCGCGCGGCGACCGCGGGCGCGAGGGGCGCGCGCAGGCGGTAGGGGCAGATCTCGGCCAGCGGCGCCGGGTCCGCGGCCGCCGCCCGCAGGCGGCAGGCGTCCTCCGGCTCTCCCTCCACTCCCGTCTCGACGGGCTTAGCAACCGCGACGCGCGCGCCGCGGCTGCGGAGCGCGTGCGCGAGCGCGCACGCGACGAAGGTCTTCCCGACGCCCGTGTCGGTGCCGGTGACGAAGAGGCCGCGCATCTACCCCGTCGCCTCGCGGATCGCCTCGCGCGTCACGTCGATCAGCCGATCGATCTCGGCGGCCGCGATGGCGAGCGGCGGCATGAGCACGATCACGTTGCCGAGCGGCCGGAGGATGACGCCGCGGGCCCGCGCCGCCCGGACGACGCGCTGCCCGACGCGCGCTGCGGGCGGGTAGGGGACGCGTGCGGCGCGGTCGGCGACCAGCTCGATGCCGACCATGACGCCCTGCTGGCGGATGTCGCCCACGTGGGGGAGGGGCGCGACGTCGGCCACGAGGCGCTCGGTGAGCCGCGCGATCTTGGGGCCCAGGGCCTGGAGGGTGCGTTCCTGGCGGAAGACGTCGAGGCTGGCGAGCCCGACCGCACAGCCGAGCGGGTTCCCCGTGTACGTGTGCCCGTGGAAGAACGCCCGGAATTCCTCGTACGGGCCAAGGAAGGCGGCGAAGACCTCCTCGGTGGCGAGCGTGGCGGCAAGCGGCAGGTAGCCGCCGCTGATGCCCTTGGCGAGACAGAGGAGATCGGGCGTGATCGCCGCGTGCTCGCTCGCGAACATCCGGCCGGTGCGCCCGAAGCCGGTCGCCACCTCGTCCGCGATGAAGAGCATCCCGTGGCGGTGCGCGAGCTCGTGGAGAGCGGCCAGGTACGCGACCGGATGAACCCACATCCCGGCGGCGCCCTGCACGAGCGGCTCGACGATGAGGGCGGCGAGGTGGGGGGCGTGCGCGGCGAGCACTTGCTCCGCCTCGGCCAGCGCGGCTCCGAGCGCGGCCTCGGCCGAGAGTACGCGCTCCCAGCGGAAGACGTGCGGTGGGGTCAGACGGACGGCCGGTGCGACGGCGCTGGCGAGGTGGCGGTGAAACGTCTCCGAGTACCCCACGCCGACCGCGCCGAGCGTGTCGCCGTGATATGCCTCGACCAGCGAGGCAAACCGTGTGCGCGCCGTCTCGCCGCGCAGCTGCTGGTACTGGAGGGCTATCCGGAGGGCCACCTCCACGGCCGTCGCGCCCGCGTCCGAGTAGAAGACACGCGTGAGCCCGACCGGTGCGAGCGCGACGAGCGCGTGCGCCAGCTCGATCGAGGGCCGGTTCGCGAGGCCGAGCATCGTCGTGTGAGCGACCTGCTCGAGCTGCGCGCGGAGCGCGGCGTCGAGGGTGGGATGGCGATGCCCGTGCACGTTGCACCAGAGGGACGACACGCCGTCCAGGTAGCGCCGCCCGCGGGTGTCGATCAGCGTGCACCCCTCGGCCTCCGCGACGATGAGCGGCTCCTCGGCGAGCCAGTCCGCCATCTGCGTGAACGGGTGCCAGAGATGGCGGTGGTCCCAGCGGGCGAGCGTCTCGGTGTCCATCTCGGGGCGCACTAGATGACGCCGCTCTCTCGCGCCGCCGCGCCGAACGCGTCGAGCGCGCGCTCGAGCTGGGTCGCGCTGTGGGTGGCCATCGGCGTCACGCGGAGACGGGCCGTGCCGGGCGGCACCGTGGGTGGGCGGATCGCGAGCGCGTGGACGTCGCGCGCAAAGAGCGCCTCCGCGAGCGCCAGGGCGCGCCGGTTGTCGCCGACCATGAGGGGGATGATGTGCGAGTCGCCGCGCGCGTCGAGCCCGTGCGCGCGGAGGCCTTCCCGGAGTTGGGCCGCGTTCCGGGCGAGCGCGTGGCGCCGGTCGGGCTCGGCCGCCACGACGTCGAGCGCCGCGCCGGCCGCCGCGACCGCCGCCGGGGCAAGCCCGGTCGTGTAGACGAAGCTCCGCGCCCGGTTCACCAGAAGGGCGATCAGCTCGGCCGCCCCGGCGACGTACGCCCCCGCGCCGCCGAGCGCCTTGCCGAGGGTACCGACGTGCACGGCGATCCGCCCCGTCAGCCCCTCCGCCTCGGCGAGCCCCGCGCCGCGTGGCCCGAGGACGCCGGTTGCGTGGGCCTCGTCTACCAGGAGCCAGCTGTGATAGTCCTCCGCCAGTGCGACGAGCGCCGCGAGTGGTGCCCGATCGCCGTCCATGGAGAAGACCGAATCGGTCACGATGAGCCGCCG
>VBLA01000116.1:0-5339 GCA_005879245.1 Deltaproteobacteria bacterium | reverse complement strand
GGCGATCAACCGCGACGCGCCGGTGCCACACCCATAGCGCGCGATCGCGGCCGTCGCCGCCGCGCGGAGCGCGGGGTGGGTGGCGAGCCCGAGGTAGTTGTTGGAGGAGAGAAGGAGCATCCGACGGCCCTCGCAGAGCACCTCGGCGTCGGACGCGCTGCCGAGCGGCCGCAGGTGTCGGCGAAGGCCTGCCGCGTCGAGAGCGCGGAGCTCGGCAGCGAGAGCGTCCACGCCGGCGTCATGCCGGCGGCATGCCATCTTGTCAACCTCGAGAATCACGATGGTTGACAAGGCGCGCCGGACCGCCTGGGTCTGCCAGGAATGTGGACGGCCCGCCTCGGGCTGGCTGGGCCAGTGCCCGGGCTGCGGGGCGTGGAACGCGATCGTGGAGGAGCCGGTAGCCGAGCCGCGGGCGCGAAGCCCGCGGGCGCCGGCGGCGGTGCGGCCCCTCGTGGCGGTCGCGGCCGGCGAGGCGCTCCGTCGCACGACCGGCCTCGCCGAGCTCGATCGCGTGCTGGGCGGTGGCCTCGTCCAAGGCTCGGTCGTGCTCGTCGGCGGCGACCCCGGCATCGGCAAGTCGACGCTCGCCCTCCAGGCGTGCGGCGCGCTCGCGCGGCAGGGGGTGCCCGTCCTCTACGTTGCCGGCGAGGAGTCGCCCGAGCAGGTGCGGCTCCGTGCCGATCGGCTCGGGATGGCGGAGGCCGGGGTGCTGATCGTCCCCGAGACGAGCGCCGAGGCGGTGATCGAGGCCCTGCACGCGACCCGTCCCGCCGCCGTGGTGGTCGATTCGATCCAGACCCTCCACACCGCGCGCCTCGAGTCGGCCGCCGGGAGTGTCGGCCAGGTGCGGGAGTCGGCGGCGCTGCTCGTCGCGGAGTGCAAGGCGAGCGGCGTGGCGTGCTTCCTGATCGGTCACGTGACCCGCGAGGGGACGCTCGCCGGGCCACGCGTGCTCGAGCACCTGGTCGACGCCGTCCTCTACTTCGAGGGCGACGGGGCCCACGCGCTCCGCGTGCTGCGGGCCGTGAAGAACCGCTTCGGGTCGACCAACGAGGTGGCGGTGTTCGAGATGGGCGAGAGCGGGCTCGTCGAGGTGCCCAACCCGTCGGCGGCCTTCCTCGCCGAGCGCCCGCAGGGCGCCCCCGGCTCTGCCGTGCTGGCGACGCTCGAGGGGAGTCGCCCCGTCCTGGTCGAGATCCAGGCGCTCGTGTCGCGCTCGTTTCTGGCGATGCCGCGCCGGACGGCGATCGGGCTCGATCCCGGGCGCGTCGCGCTGCTGCTCGCCGTGCTCGAGAAGCGGATGCGCGTCGCGCTCGGGGACCAGGACGTCTTCCTGAACGTGGCCGGCGGCCTGCGGGTCGACGAGCCCGCGGCCGACCTGGCGGTGGTGGCCGCGGTCGCCTCCTCGGCCCGCGGCCGGCCGCTCCCCGCCGACGTCGCCATGTGGGGGGAGGTGGGCCTCACGGGTGAGGTCCGGGCCGTGGGACGGAGCGACGCGCGGCTGCGCGAGGCGGCCCGCCAGGGCTTTCGCCGCTGCCTCCTGCCGGTCCGGAACGCGCACGGGCTCATCGCTCCGGACGGCGCCGTCGTCGAGGGCGTCGCCGCCCTCGACGACCTCTTCGCCGCGCTCGAGCTCGCATGACGTTCCTCGTCCTCTTCTGGCTGAACCTCGGCCTGCTCTGCGTCTTCGTCGCACTCACGATGCGCCCCGGCCTGCTCGGCTTCGCCAAGGGCGGCAAGTGGTACCTCACCTGGTTCGCCGTCGGGCTCATCACCCTGATGGACGAGCTCACCTCGATCTTCTACGCGCCCGCGGAGGCCCATCGCTTCATCGGGACGCAGGCGATCTTCTTCATCGTCGCCACCTCGCTACTCATCCGGGTGCTCTCGACCCGCTTCGTCGAGATCGCGCAGATCCTGGAGAACCACAACATCCGCGGGGGAGGTGTCTACTCCTTCTCGTACTTCGTGCTCGGGCCGGTCGCCTCCTTCGTCGCCGTCGCGTCGATCATGGTCGACTACATCCTCACCGCGTGCATCTCGACGGTGAGCGCGGTGATCAACGGGACGGCCTTTCTCCCGCTCGGGCACATGGCCGAGTACGGGCTCATCCTGGGCGTCATCTGGGGTATCGCGGGCCTCAACATCCTCGGCATCCGGGAGAACGCCCGCGTCACCTTCGGGATCCTCCTCGTGGCGAGCCTCGTGCTCATGAACCTGATCGCGCTCGGGCTCCTCCACATTTCGCCCGAGAGCCCCGGCGTCATGCTCGAGAGCGTACGGAGTGTGACGCAGTCGGTTGCACACGGGGGCCTCCCGCATGGCGTCGCGCTGGTGACGGTGGGCATCGCCAGCTGCATCCTCGCCTACTCGGGGATCGAATCGGTCATCCAGACCGCCGGCCTGGTGGAGAACTGGCGCGACATCGCGCGGGCGTATTGGTTCCTCGCCCTCACCGTCGGCATCGTCACCCCCCTCATCTCCGCGCTCGCCCTCTCGGCACCCATCGACATTCGGGAGCACGAGGGCGACCTCATCACCTACTGGGCGACGCTCGTGGGCAACGTGCCCTTCGGGGTGGTCGTGGGGCTACTCGGCAGCATCATCCTCATCATGGCGGTCAACACCGCCTACGTCGCGTCGAGCGAGCTCCTCGAGCGGGTCGCGCACCGCTACCGGTTCAACTGGCTCATCGTCACAAACCGGCGGGCGTCGCTCTACCGGGTCCACATTCTGAACGGCCTCCTCTACACGGGGATCATCCTCATCACGAAGGGATCGCAGGCGCTCCTCGCCGAGATGTATGCGATCGGGCTCCTGGCGAGCTTCTGCATCAACATCGGGTGCCTCCTCATCTACCGCTACTTCCAGGGGACCAAGGAGATCCGCGCGTACCACACCTCGCGCACCGCCACCCTGCTGCTGGAGTTCATCCTCGTCGCCTGCTTCATCTACCTGGCGCTCCACAAGCCCTATGGCACGGGACTCTGGGCCGCGGTCGTGACGGTGCTCCTCGCCGCGGGCATCCCGCTCTCACGCCGCTACGGACCGGAGCGGCAGGAAGTCCGCCGCAGCGACTACCCGCTCGAGATGGTGCTCGCGCTCGGCGATGTGGACGGGCCGCTGCACGTCTACTTCCGCCGCCCGGGCGAGGTGGCGATGGGAGACCAGAGGTCGGGCAACGCCTTCGTGACTTTCTTCAATGTCCGCGAGGGGATCCCGGACAAGGTGGCCCCGAACCACTACCGCTTCCCGATCCAGCCGGGAGGCGTGTACCGGAGCATCGTGGCCTTGCTCGCTCTCCTCGAGGAGGAGCTCGATGGACGCGACCTCACGATCCATTTCGGCTGGCCAACGTCCTCCTGGCTCGATCGCATGGCGGTCGGGGTGTTCGTCGCCAACCTGATGCGGCTCCCCAAGGTGTTCCCGAAGCTCCGCTTCTCGATCGACTACCTTCCGCCGCCCAGCTCGGGCGCCGCGGCAGCGCCGGCTGCGGAGCGCGCGCTCGGCGGGTCCACGTGACCCGACCGATTGGCGTAGCCAGAACGCAGCTCAGCGGCGCCGCCCGTGGCCAGATGCCTCGCTCTGTGACCCAATGCCACAGCGGTTTTTGCCCCTGGGGTGATCCCGCCGCGCCCCTCGCTCGACCTCCTCCCCGGCATGGCGCTTGCTCTCGCGGAGGCCGTCTGTACGCTCGTAGCGTAACGGCCAGGGTGATCGAGGTGTACGAACGGGCAGGAGGTACCAGACCAATGAAGGGAATCGTGACTTCGCTTCTCGCAACCATGCTCATGGCCGGTCCCGTGTTCGCCGCTGATGCCCCGGCTGGCGGGGCTCCGCCGAGCCCGCTCACGAGCCCGACCAAGGCGACCAAGACGCCCAAGGCGTCCAACAAGGGCCACCATGCCCCGACACACATGGCGCGGTCCGCGACCTCGGAGAAGGCTGCTCGGCCGGGCAAGCGGTACGGGACTACCAAGTAACACCCAGGGGGAGCCTGCGGAGGAGGATCACCGGCTCTTCTCCGCGGGCTTTCCGCGCCTCCTCGCCCGGGCGGCGTTCCGCCGCCAGCTGGTACGCACGGCCACCCTGCTTCCCACCTGAACCGGGAAGAGAGACCTTGCGGTGCATCGCACCCTACGTTTTCAGCTGATTGCCATCGTAGTCGCCACGGTCGCGAGCGTGCTCGCGATGTCGCAGTGGCTCGATACGACCTTCTCGGAGCGAGCCCTCGAACGGGATCTCAAGGAGCACGCACTGCTCGTGCTGAGCACAGTCGATTCGCTCTGGGGGCGCTCGGATCCGGAGGGGCTCGCTCACAAGCTTACCGCCATGGTCGAGGGAAGCCGCGACGTCGTGGCGATCGATCTCTTCCGCCTGAACGGCGACCTGCCCGAGGTGGTACTCACGACCCGCGGCGCCGAGGTGCCCCCGGCGCTGAGCGCCGGGCAGGCGAGGCAGCTCGCGAGAGAGGGGAGCCTCAGCACCCGGCTTCCGGGTCCGGACGGCGCCGACATCTGGCGCGTGGCGAGGCCACTCCAGCGAGCCGGTAGCGTCATCGGCGCGGCACAGGTCGACGTGTCGCTGGCCGAAGCCGCGAGTCTGAAGCGTGGGCTCCGCACCATCGACGCGATCTTCCTCGTTCTCTCGATCGCCTTCATCTCGCTCGCGCTCGCCTTCTTCCTTGAACGTCGCGTCGCCCGCCCCGTGGCGGCGCTCGTGGGAGGGATGCAGCAGGCCGAGACGGGCGCGCTCGGCGCGCGCGTCGGATTCAGCGGGAGCGGCGAGTTCGCCTTCCTGGCCAGCAGCTTCAACCGGATGCTCTCACGCATCGAGGACTTGACGGCGGGCCTGGAGTCGCGGGTACGCCAGGCGACGCGCGCGCTGGCCGACAGGAACCGCGAGCTGGCGGAGGCGAACGAGAAGCTCTGGCGGGCGCGGCTGGAGCTCGGGCGCAGCGAGCGGCTCGCGGCGCTCGGGCAGATGGCGGCGACCATCGCGCACGAGCTCGGGACGCCGCTCAATTCGATCCTGGGCTACACCCAGCTCCTCCTGCGTGAAGATCCGCTCCCCGAGCACGCGGCGAAGCTCGCCATCGTCGAGTCGCAGGTGCAGCGGATGATCGAGACGATTCGCAGCGTGCTCGACCGGACCCGCGATCGGCAGCGGGCGCCGGTGGCGTTGCAGCCCCTGGTCGCGGAGGTCCTCGGCCTCGTTTCGACCCGGCTCGTCGGGCGGGATCTGGTGGCGATCAACGAGGTGCCGGCAGGCCTCCCGCCGGTGCCCGGCGACGTCGCCGGCCTCCGCCAGGTGCTCCTCAACCTGCTGACCAACGCGAT